>JBAYRB010000249.1:0-4941 GCA_041676905.1 Spirosomataceae bacterium | reverse complement strand
ATGATATTGTCTATACTCGGACGGCAGGTGGCACGAATTAACAAATCGATCGCTTCGTCACTTCCATTTCCCAGAAATATTTGATCGGTACGAACCCCTTTAATGGGGGCTAATAAGCTTTTAATTTCCTGTTGATAAGGATCGGGATAGCGGTTGTGAGGAGTAGGGGTGGCTGAGCCAAATGGGTTTTCGTTTGCGTCCAGAAAAATTCCTTCTTTCCCCGTGTATTCATCCCGGGCAGAAGAATAGGGGGTCAGTGCCCAAATATGGGGTCTGACAATATTTCGTAGATTGAATTCACTAGCCATATAACTTTCTTCCTTCAGGAATTTAGCGTATTAATGCGTATGGATACTGCATTTTTGTGAGCGATTAATGTTTCGGCCTCAGCCATTGCTTCCACCGTAGGGCCTAATTCTCGCAGCCCGTCGAGGGTAATTTGCTGAAAGGTAATTTTCTTGACAAAACTGTCGAGAGAGACACCGCTGTATGCTTTGGCATACCCGTTAGTGGGGAGGGTATGATTGGTTCCTGAGGCGTAGTCTCCACACGATTCGGGTGTATAGTTACCGATGAAAACCGAACCGGCATTTCTGATTTTTTCGGCGATATTTTCAGCGTTTGAAATGCTTAAGATGAGATGCTCCGGTGCGTAAGCATTGATAATATCCAAGGCATCCTGTTCCTTCTCAACTAGAAACACTTTGCTGTTTTCGATCGCTTTTTCTGCTAACTCTTGACGAGGTAGTTGTTTCAGTTGCTCTTGGAGCGCATCCATCACTTCCGAAACGACTTGCTCACTGGTAGTGACAAGAACGACTTGGCTATCGGCACCATGCTCGGCTTGTGAAAGTAAATCGGCCGCAATAAAGGCTGGAACGGCGCTTTCATCCGCCCATACCGCAACTTCAGAAGGACCGGCTGGCATGTCGATGGCCACGCCTTCTTTAGCCACCAAAAGCTTGGCATTGGTGACGTATTGGTTCCCTGGGCCGAATATTTTGTAAACTTTAGGGATCGTTTCCGTACCATAAGCCATAGCGGCGATCGCCTGCGCACCGCCTACGCGAAAAATTCGGGTTACACCCGTTAAGGAGGCTGTATATAATATGGCAGGGTGATCGGAAGGGGTGCAGAGGATAATTTCTTCACATCCGGCTAAGGCTGCAGGAACGGCTAGCATTAATACAGTGCTGAAAAGTGGAGCGGACCCCCCGGGAATGTATATGCCTACTTTTTCAATTCCTACGCTTTTCCGCCAGCAAGTAACACCCGGAGTGGTTTCAATTTTTTCGACCGGTTGTTTTTGAGACTCGTGGAATTTGCGAATATTTTGATATGCCTTCCCGATCGCTTCCTTTAAATTTGAATCGAGTTGATGGGCGGCTTGAGCGATCACATCTTGGCTTATCTCCAACGAGGTTAAGTCTATGCCGTCAAATTTTTTAGCAAAGGTTCGTAATGCTTCATCGCCCTGGGTTTTTACGGCATCCAATATAACCTGTACCCGAGGTTCGATTTCGTCCTGAGCGAATACCGGCCGTTGAAGTAACTGAGGCCATTCACTACGTGCGGGATACTTAATGATTTGCATAGGTTTCAGCAGAGGTAACAGGTGACTCGGTCTGATTTAAGCCGTCTGCTCCCTCCGGTTAATTTTTTAACTCTTGCTTACAAGACCATTCGTTCGATGGGGATGACCAAAATTCCCTGAGCGCCGGCCTGTTTTATTTTTTCAATATTTTCCCAAAAATCACGTTCGCTAATCACCGAGTGTAGGGAACACCAACCTTCGATTGCCAAAGGCATTACCGTGGGAGATTTGGCGCCGGGGATTAGTTTGGTAATTTCCTCGACGGCTTCATTAGGACAGTTTAACAATATATATTTATTGTTTTTAGCCGCTTGAACCGATTCAATTCGGAACAAAAGTTGGTTTAAGATAGCCTGTTGGGCTGCGGTCATTTGTGGGTAAGCAATCATGACCGCTTCCGAGCGCATAACCACTTCAACCTCCTTCAAGCCATTGGTCAATAGGGTACTACCGGAGCTAACAATGTCGCAAATCGCATCGGCAAGACCTATTCCAGGTGCTATTTCGACCGATCCACTGATCTCATGGATTTCTGCATCGATGTTATTTTCTTTCAAAAAATCGCCAAGAATGCGCGGATAGGAGGTAGCAATTTTTTTATGTTGTAAATCGGAAATCCCCTTATATTCCGTTGCCCTAGGGATACCGATGGACAGCCGGCACTTGGAAAACCCGAGTTTATAGATCGTATCCACTTTTCGACCGGTTTCCAGGGCTACGTTTTGGCCTACAATCCCCAGGTGAGCTACACCGTCTTCGACATAGCCGGGAATGTCATCATCTCTTAGAAATAGGATTTCTGCCGGAAAATTAGTGGCGGTTGTTTTTAATTTACCTGCGCCATTTTCAAAGCTGATACCGCATTCTTTCAGCAATCGAAGTGAATCCTCACTCAATCTACCAGATTTCTGAACCGCGATTCGTATTATCTCTTCCATTCTTACTATTGAAGGTTGGCTCAACAGAGCGCCTTCATCTAATTTGATTTATTGAAAAATTCGATGATCTCCGCAACCGTTAACTGACGTTGTTCTCCACTTCGCATATCTTTCAGCGTGAGTTTATCCTGTTCCATTTCCTGCGAACCAATGAGGATTACGTAAGGAATCTTCTTTTTATCAGCGTAATCCAATTGTTTTTTCAATTTACTACTATCGGGATACATTTCGGAATTATACCCTGCTCCTCGAAGCTGACTTAATACAGGGAGGCCATACATGAATGCCTCATGATCGAAGTTGGTAAGCATGACATGGGTGCCCTGATGTCGCTGGTCCGGGAACAGGTTCAATTCTTCCATGACGTCGTAAATCCGATCTACCCCGAAGGATATTCCAACGCCTGAGATTCCTTTCACCCCAAAACTTTCGGTGAGGTTGTCATATCGTCCGCCCCCACAAATACTGCCCATTTTGACATCCAATGCTTTTACCTCGAATATACATCCCGTGTAGTAGGATAGTCCCCGTGCCAGAGTCAAGTCGATTTCAAGGGCAGCGTTGTCTAAACCGAAGCCTTTGATCAATTCCCAAACTTGTTTCAACTCGTTTACACCTTGGAGGGCTGTAGCGGATGAAGCCAAGAGGGGTTCCAACTTTTCAAACAAGGTTTCAGAAGAATTAAATTCCAAAAAAGGTTCCAGTGCCTCGAGATTAGCTTGGGTAAAACCTTGTTGTATTAATTCATCGGCTACGCCATCTTTGCCGATCTTATCGAGTTTGTCGATGGCGACGCAAAGCGTACCTTCCCTTCCTTCCGCTCCGATGATTTCCGCAATTCCGGTAAGAATTTTCCGATGGTTGATTTTAACCGTGAAGTTCTTTATACCCAATTGGCGTAGAACTTGATGAAGCATCATGACAATCTCCGCTTCACAAAGCAAGGATTCGGTTCCGACCACATCGGCATCACATTGGTAAAACTCTCTATATCGTCCTTTTTGCGGTCGATCGGCACGCCATACGGGTTGTATTTGGAATCTCTTGAACGGGAAGGCCAGGGTTCCGCGGTTCATTGCCACATACCTTGCGAAGGGAACGGTTAAATCGTAACGCAGCCCTTTTTCTGCTATTTTAGGCAAAATTTGTTTGGCACCCCCTTCCCAATCGGCGGAGTTGGTTTTTGCGGTGAAATCGCCTGAGTTGAGAATTTTAAACAAAAGTTGATCTCCCTCGTCCCCATATTTCCCCATCAAAACCGAAAGATTTTCTATGGCTGGCGTTTCGAGCTGCTGAAATCCAAACTGTCTAAAGGTTTGTCTTATCGTATCAAAAATATAGTTCCGTTTGGCCATTTGTTCTGGGCCAAAGTCCCGCGTTCCTCTCGCTAAAGTTGGCTTACTCATACTCAAAAATTGTACTTTCGGAGGCTGATGCATGGTCGAAGCCTCCTAGTGGAAAATTTATCCCAACTGATTCGTACCTCTTTTTCAATATTAATCTTTCTTCTCAGCCCCAAAGTTAGACAAGGAGTATAATTATTCCTTGCAGACTTCCTTTTTTAATTTAAAACGGCTACTTTTGCACCAGAAAATATAAAATAATCGGTAAAATGGCAGTTACAAGACTATTACGCAAGGGGTTGAGGAACAAGGCAAAAGCAAAAGCGAGAGTTCAACAGATAAAAGATCTAATGAGAAGACCGGATATTCGGAACGTGGATGTGGATGCAATCAAAGCCTCTTTTGCCAAGAAAAAAGCGGATGCTTAATTTTTACGCAAGTGAGAATATGGATAGGAGCCCTATCAAATTTATTTGGTAGGGCTCTTTGTTTTACCATGTCTTTTCCGTTGGGTTTCCAGGTTTTTCATCCGAATAGAATCTAACTTTTTCTTAATCCGTCTGATTTCTTTTCGGGTTTCCCCTCTGAAATCAAACAGCAGTCTAAATCGAAAGGCTTGTCCGAGTATCAACAAACCCGCGGTAAGTATCACATAACTATACAAGCCTAACAATACCCATTTGGCTGTTTCGATTCCGTTCAAACGCAATGCATTCGCATTGACCAAAACCGATAACCCGTATAAGGTAAGTATCAGACCGGCTATGGTTAACAAAATCCATTTGGTCTTAAGTGAAAGTCTTTTTATAAGTTTGCGTCCAGGTGGCTTACCTGCCGACTTTGGTAGTTCCATAAAATGCTTATTTAATTGTGGCTATATCCTTATAATATAAGCAAATTTATCGAGATAAAGAAAGAATTCCGATTATAAATGCCTGTATTCGAAGTTTCGGTCTGAAGATATTTAATAAGTGATGTTGAAAACGGTTTTTAGTTGGGTATTACGTCTCGTTCCTCGCCCTGTCCTTCAACGTTTCGGTCATGTGGCCGCACGTTTTTTGGGGTT
>JBAYRB010000248.1:0-4959 GCA_041676905.1 Spirosomataceae bacterium | reverse complement strand
GAGAAAGAAAGCTTTATGGATCCAGCGATAGCCGAGATCATGAATCGCTCCTTTATTTGTATCAAAGTGGATAGGGAGGAACGACCGGATGTCGATACCCTTTATATGGAGGCCGTACAAGCCATGGGTGTGCGGGGCGGTTGGCCACTCAATGTATTTCTTCTGGAAGATGCTAAACCCTTTTACGGACTTACCTATTTGCCCCCGGCCAATTGGATGGAACTATTAAAAAGTGTTGAAAATGCTTACCAGCACCATTATGACGCCCTCCGCAAATCGGCTAACGGGTTCGCAGACGCCCTAAATGAATCCGAAATTAAGAAATACGGGTTGGTGCAAACACCAGGGACTTTGACGGTTGATGAGTTGGATCTCACTTTCGAACGACTCAAAAGTCAGTTTGATACCGAGAATGGTGGGATGAACCGGGCACCGAAATTTCCCATGCCGGTCGTTTTTAAATTTTTGTTACGCTATTATGATCTAACGCAGAACCCTGAAGCGCTACGACACATTGAATTATCGCTCAATCGAATTGCATTGGGCGGTATTTATGACCACGTAGGAGGTGGTTGGGCACGATATTCGGTGGATGACGAATGGTTTATTCCCCATTTCGAAAAAATGCTTTACGACAATGCTCAACTATTGAGCGTGTATGCCGAAACTTATAGTCTGACCCAAAACCCCTTGTACAAACAACGGATTTTGGAAACTAGTCAGTGGCTAAAGCGGGAAATGCAGTCGCCAGAGGGCGGGTTCTATTCGGCTTTGGATGCAGACAGTGAGGGGATTGAAGGTCGGTTTTATATTTGGACTTTCGATGAACTCAAAGAAGCCTTGGGGACGGATATTTCTTGGTTTGCTCAGCTCTATCAGTTGTCGCCGGAAGGCAACTGGGAGGACGGCTGGAATCATTTGCATCTCGATAGACCCCCGCAAGATCTGGCCAAATCCCTGGGAATTTATTCCGAGGATTTTGAAAAACGTTATGAAAATGCACTTCAAAAACTCGGCGAATACCGAGCGGGTCGAGTCAGGCCTGGGCTGGATGACAAGATATTGGCCTCATGGAATGGACTGATGTTACGGGGTTTGGTCGATGCTTACAGAGCTTTGGGGGAAGAAGACCTCCGCCAAATGGCTGTGAAAAATGGAGAATATCTACGAAAATACTTGATCGTCGATGGGAAATTAAAGCGCACGGCAACCCCTATTCCCGCTTTTTTGGATGATTATGCCGCTGTGATCGATGGGTTTACAGCACTATATCAAATTACATTTGATGAAAAGTGGCTCGAATATTCTCAAATGCTGGCCGATGATACGCTTGAAAGGTTCTTGGATGCGGAAGAAGGATTTTTCTACTATTCTGCCTTGGACGCCGAACAGTTGATTGCGAAAAAGATCGAGTTGTTCGACAATGTAATCCCTGCGTCCAATTCGATGATGGCCGAAGCTTTGTACACCTTGGGAACGATTTTAGACCACCGGCAATATTTGGAGATAGCAACCCATATGGCTGAAAAAATTACACGTTTGGTAACCACCGATGTGCAATGGGTTGCCAATCGGGCTGCACTGCATTGTGTATTGGCAGCTCCAACCCCCGAAATAGCCATAATAGGACCTCAGGCGGATGCCTATCGTCAGGACTTGGATCGTTTTTTTATACCCAATAAAGTGGTCCTGGGAACAGAGAATACCTCAAAATTACCCTTGTTACAAGATAAAATTGCCGTCGGAGGAAAAACAATGGTTTACGTATGCTTCAATAAGACCTGCCAGTTACCCGTGCATTCGATCGAAGAGGCACTGAAGCAAATACAAACTGCATATTAAAAACAGTGTATGTGACTAATGTTACGGTACGGGTGCATTTCTTTCGACAACTTTACGTCAAAAAACGATAGGTAATGATGAACAAGCGAATTCTATTCCCGGCGGTGGGAATTATTTTAGGTGCGGTAGCCGGTTATTTATACTACCATTTTATTGGCTGTTATTCAGGTACTTGCCCCCTCACTTCTCAACCCCTACCTACTACTTTGTACGGGGCTTTTACAGGCGGGTTGGTAGTCAATGCATTTGTAGGTAAAGGAAAATAATAGTATTAAGGGGAGCTTCAGCCCTGGATTCATATTTTTCGATCCGAACCATCCCGATAGGTATCGGAAGGACGAATGATGTCATTACTCAGTAAAAATTGATTCTTCTCGGTTGTCCAAAAGACATACCGCATCCTCTTGAAATTTCTAAATCGGAAAGGATAGCTTCGCGTAGTTTCAATATTGTAAACTTCGGTATCTTGGACGTGAATATGGAGGTGTGGGAAGTCGGTGTTTCCCGAATTTCCTACCTGGCCTAAAAGGTCACCCCGTTTTACCATATCTCCTTCTTTGACGACAATGCTGTTTTGTTTGAGGTGAGCCAGGGCAACATACAAGGTATCTTGAAACTGAATTAAGATATAATTGCCTGCTAACTTATCCCGCTCTCTGATTTTAACATCCGGGAGATCATCTGTTACATGTACGATTTTCCCATCGACAGGCGAAATAACTTCCGCTCCAAAAGTATAGCTGTCTTCGTTGGCAATGCCGTCATTTTTAAATAGCTTATTTCGATCACCGAATTTGATGATATCAACAGCATATTTTTGACTACTAATACGGTCGTGGTGATTGGTGAGGGCAGTGGCACCTGCACCCGAAGCGATCCATTTGCCTTTAAATGGGAGGTCGATGATCACACAGGCTGCAGTTTCAGGGTAATGCAAGGCCGTCCAATACATTTGATTCAGGAAGACTCCCAGGAAGGTGATCAAAGAACCGAAGACGATATTGAGTATGCGACTGATGTTGCGAGGTAAGGGGTTAAAGTTATAGCGAAGTTCCGTAATAAAAACCAAGGTTAGTAAGGTAATCAAGCCCAGTTTAGCCCAATAAGGAGCAAAGAGATTTCCTTTTTGAAGGACAAAAATATAGTGAATGAGCCCAGTGAGGAAAAGCGGTAACCCGACAAGCGTTAAATAACGGAAATAGCGAAAGGGGGATTTTTCTTGGGTTACGTGAATACGTGCGCTTTTAGTTTTCCAATAATACCAATAACGAAAGCCCCAGAAAGTTCCGATTAGGATCAGGAAAATGATATAGCTTGTGACTACGATATTTTCAAATTCCTTCATTATGCTCTGATGTTTAACGGGTTAAGTAGGCTTAATCAAGTAAAGATAGTGAAACCTTAGGATAGGTCATGGGGTTGAGGGGAAATTAGGCAAAATCAGGAAAACAAGGAGATAGGCTATACCCTAGCTATTCCCAATTCGCCGATCGATGTATTGGGAGACTTCAAGTCGACCCCGTCTTATTGACGGGGCTTCTGCATGCTACTGCTGGCTTTGTTCCGGGGTAGCTTCAACGAAATATGACTTGATTGATGCCAGTTCGAATCCCTTAAAGCCTTTGAATTTATAAACCTCGCAAAAATGGTAAATCCCACCGTCAGCGGTTGTCAGTCGGCCGGATAAAGCAGCATCGGTACCATGGGTGATTACCGTTTCAACCACCAGGTGTTGGGCTTTTCCGAACTTGGTTTCGGAGATGTGTTTTAGGAATTCTTCCTTACCGGAAATCGTCATTTCTCCTACAACCTCCCATTTAATCCGAGCCGAAAGGTGGTTGGAAAGGAAATCTAAATCCTTTTCAGCTAACGCTCTTTGATAATCGACTAAAAATTGTTTTTTGGGAGCATTCCCACAGTCTTTGGGTGCTTCGATAACAAACATTTTGATTTTGGATGATTATGGTAGTCTTGCGTATTTGAATGTCAATTTACACCGGTCCCTTTCCTTTCTTTCGTTTCGACAGGATGGGTTCGGAACAAGATGTCGAGTTTTACCTATTCAATTCTCACCTAATAAGAACCTCACCCACGACAAGTAAGAAAATTGGATTGAATTCATTATCCTACTTTATTGAAAATAAAAAGTGATCAAACGGAGTAAATCTACTTAACGTTTGAAACTCAAATTTATAGTATAACTGTGGTACATACTTTTTCAGATAATACGTAAGCCCGCCACCGAATTGTGTGCGTAGCATCCTGTTTTAAACGAAACGGCGTGGGTAATACTTGTAATTCGCGACGAATTCTCGGACCAACCCCTTCGTAATTTTGGGGAACCTATAGGTGATCGATTGGATGATGACCCACGGCATTTCCGTTTGAGTCCAATTGAACAAACGGGTTATAAGCTACTTCCAGGATATTGCCTTCCGGATCGGAAAAATAGAAAAACAATCCACCAAAAGGGGGTTCCGTAGGTGGCTTTAGAATGTTAACCTTATTTTTTAGTCGGTCGTACAATTCTAAAACATCTTCTTTTTGAGAAAGGTTATAGCCTAGTGTAAAGGACCTACTGCCGTCGCTTGGCGTCCGAACATCCACAAAGTCGCTCAGCAGCTTTTCACTACAAATGCTCAATAGAAAGCCATTTAGTTTATAAAAAACGATGTCTTTATTCTCGGCTACGGGTTCCCAACCCAATACGTTGCTGTAAAAATCGCGCATTAGTGGGGGATTTTTCGCCGCCAAGGTTATTACGCTTAGTCTAGTCTCCATGGATTAGATGACTGGTTAAATTGGGTACTTCTCTCTTATTAGGTAGATTACTCAGACGAATCTGGCTTAGGTGTTAGCTACGATTATTCTAGTAAGATAGTCTGCAATGGCCGTCCTTCCGGGAAATTCACTGCGATCTTGTGTAAATATGTTGGAATTTGTTTTCCAATTTTTGAAGCCACATTACTCTTTTCTGATGACCTACTGCCTTCACCGCAGTAAAACTGATCCAGCTGAGGTTTTTATATCCCATCGTTTTGAAAACACTTTTCAACATGACTTTTTGGATTAGATTACCGATAAACAGGGAATAGAGCCAACGAGGCTTATTCATGG
>JBAYRB010000247.1:0-4969 GCA_041676905.1 Spirosomataceae bacterium | reverse complement strand
CATTTAGCACGGAGTTCCAGGATGGAAAGGGCAGGTGTATCGTCTATAAATATAGGTGCATTGGCTAACGCATTGATACGCGAATGCAATTGCTGCCATTCATGGGGGGCCAGGGCTCCTTTCTTTATTTTTTCGCCACCGATCTCTGCTTCGGCTGAAATCAAACGGTTCATCAGCTGTACGGCCGACATTTCCAGGGAAAAAATAGCGACTCCCTTTCGGTAATCAACGGCGGCGTTCCGCATGGCTGACAAGACAAAAGCCGTTTTACCCATACCGGGTCGGGCGGCGAGGATAATCAATTCACTGGGTTGCCATCCCGATGTCAGGTGATCCAATTCGGAAAACCCAGAGGGTACCCCGGTTAGTCCATCCGGTTGGTTCTGCCTAATTTCCAATTCTTTGATGGTCATATTCAGCAAAGAGGCCATATCCACGTAATTTTTGCGGATATTGGATTCGGAAATTTGGAATAAGGCTTGTTCGGTACGATCGAGTAAATGGAAAACATCGGTCGTGTCTTCATAAGCTTCTCGGAGAATATCGGAAGAAACCCGTATAAGCTCTCTTTTGATGGCAGCCTGGGAAATGATCCTTGCATGGGCTTCGATATTGGCTGCGGAGTGAACCTTAGTTGTGAGTTCGGTTACATAAGCAGCGCCACCTACCAAGGTCAGTTCACCCGAAGAACGTAGTTTAGCCGTTACGGTGAGTAGGTCAATCGGTTCTGATTCAGAAAATAAACTGATGATTGCCCTAAAGATCCGTTGGTGGGCTTCCTTGTAAAAGCTCTCAGGCTTAAGTATGTCAGCTACAGTCGATAACGCGTCTGACTCTAACATCAGAGCACCCAAAACTGCCTCTTCTAGGTCCAGTGCCTGAGGTGGTAATTTGCCAAATGTTTGATCAGGAGCGGGCATTCGCACACCCCCTCGACTCTTCATTTGAGTTCGCTTTACTTCTGTTGCTCGGTCATTTTCCATACTAATACAATATTAGGGATATATGAGCAGATGCGAAACACAGTGCTTAAACTTTATTTTTATTCGTTTAATTAGTGAACTTAAAACAAATATTTTTGCAACTTTGAGTTAGAAAATGGCTCGTTTTCGCGCTTAATTCTGTTGTATTATATACAAAGTTTTACCATTAAAAACACAACAACTTAACATTTCATAATTTGCTCGAAAAAGTAATTTCCTTAGAGGATATCCCGTTGGTGGACTTCCTGGGCGTACAAAACGCGAATATCAAAGAAATCTCATCAGCTTTTCCTAAAAGCAAATTGATTTCAAGAGGCAATGAGATTAGAGTAAGAGGAGCGGAGCCGGAAATCACCCGTATCTCCGAAATACTAGAGTCCTTGGTGGCGCATTTTCAAAAACACGGGCATATCACTCCGACCCAAATAAAAAGTTATGTCCAGGATGGCCCCCAGGCGCAGGACTTGGACCAACTAGACGAAAATGTGATCCTGATCGGAAACAAAGGGTTGGTCATTAAGGCACGCACACCTAATCAGATCAAACTTCTAAAAGCCGCTCAACAGCATGATTTGGTATTTGCCACCGGTCCGGCCGGAACAGGAAAAACCTATACCGCCGTCGCCATTGCTGTAAAGGCCCTGAGAAACAAGGAAGTTAAGAAAATTATCATCACCCGACCAGCGGTAGAAGCAGGCGAGAATCTCGGTTTTTTACCGGGGGATCTCAAAGAAAAAATAGATCCGTATCTGCGTCCGATCTACGATGCACTCGATGATATGCTACCAACCGATCGACTGAAACTTTATCTTGAAAATCGTACCATTGAAATAGCACCTCTTGCATATATGCGGGGTAGGACGTTGAAAAGTGCCTTTATTTTGCTCGATGAGGCCCAAAATACTACCTCCATGCAAATGAAAATGTTTTTGACCCGTATGGGGCCAAATTCTAAGGTAATCATCACCGGAGACCGTACGCAAGTCGATTTACCCAAAAATCAGAAATCCGGTCTGATTGACGCATTACATATATTAGCGAAAGTAAAAGGCGTTGGATTTGTAGAACTCGATAGTATGGACGTTGTCAGACACAAGCTTGTGAAGGAGATTCTGGCTGCTTATGATAAAAGTGAAACTTAAGTATGGATTTTCTTTCTTAGGGGGGATAATTCTATTATTTATTCAGGTAGTTTTTCTGCCCGTTGACTCCGTAGGACAATCCGATGATGCCATTAAAAGATGCGCTACCATGGAAGCCTATTGGTTCGGTCAACGGACACGTGTGGATTCCATCACGCCACTTGATCTTTTGAATCGACGGGTCAATCAGTACCTGAAGGATAGAAGGAGGCAACGTAAGGCCGAATTCGAAGTGATCAATATCCCCGTTGTGGTTCACGTGATTCATAATCAACCTCAAAACATCATCGGTGGATCGGGTAATCCAAATATCTCGGAAGAACAGATACGAAGCCAAATCCGTATTCTCAACGAAGATTACCGAAAACTGCCGGGAAGTCCAGGTTATAACGAACATCCCGCCGGGGTGGATACTAAAATTAGCTTCTATCTCGCTGATTTTGACCCCAACGGTGCGGCAACCAATGGGATTACCCGCACCTATTATGAAGCCAAAAGCACGTTTAACCCCTATACCGATGCCCCGCTCCTCGCCAATATCATCAGTTGGCCTACCGACCAATATCTGAATATCTGGGTCTGTGCACTAAGTGGTAATTATCTCGGCGTTGCGCAATTCCCGTCGGTATCAGGTGTTCCAGGTCTGGATAATAACCAAGCCAACCAGGCTCTTACCGATGGCGTAATAATTGATTATCGGAGTTTCGGGGATAGGGGAGCAGTCCAAAATAATGATTACAACCAAGGCCGCACCGCCACTCATGAAATAGGCCATTGGCTTGGACTTTTGCATATTTGGGGCGATGCCCGATGCGGTGATGACTATTGTGATGACACGCCCTGGGCTGAATCATCGAACACGACTTCTTGCAACGAACGTTTTTCAAATTGTAGGGGAACAACCTCACGTAATATGATCGAAAATTACATGGATTACTCCCCAGATCGCTGCATGAATATTTTCACATTCAACCAAATGGAAAGAATGCATGCCGTTTTGGAATTAAGTCCTCGACGGGCGAGTTTGGTGGCAAACGCCCGAAAACTTCGCCTCGAAGAAAGTGAGCAGTTACAGGTCAGGGTATTTCCGAATCCTATTGTC
Organism: Spirosomataceae bacterium; assembly: GCA_041676905.1. Lineage (GTDB taxonomy): Bacteria > Bacteroidota > Bacteroidia > Cytophagales > Spirosomataceae > Ravibacter. The sequence continues at coordinate 1,742 of JBAYRB010000247.1, read as the reverse complement.
GGTAAAGAATTGAAAGTTGAGGTTCGTCATCAGGGATTTAAAGACGTAGAAATAGCTATCGCCGATTTACAAGGGAAGATTTATTCGGTAGAAAAATTTACCAAAATCTGGAGTCGAGAGATTGTGACGCAAGTCGGCAACCTTACAAGGGGAGTCTATTTGGTAATCGTTACAAATGAATCAGGAGAGAAACAATCTTCGAAATTTGTAGTAAATTAATAGAATGTTTCAACGCATTCTATTTTTAAGATACATACTATTACTTTTAGTTGGGATTTACGCAGGTTTTTACCTCCCAATTCTTGAGCAACGCATCGCAATACCCCTCCTGGTCGGTACTATTGGGCTCACATTGGTTTTCTTTAACTGGAAGGGCAGTCGTCATTCTTTCACGAAATTTTTTCTTTTAGCAGACCTCTTAGTTTTAGGGTGGTTTGTGGCCAACCGACATCACCAGCGCCTGATTCATGCCATCAACGAGGTTGAAAACGCCTCGTATATCGGTTTTGTGGCCACCATAACCAGCCTTCCCGAAAAAAGGAAGAAATCCTATCGCTACGAAGCACGAGTCGACGAGTTGTTCTTGACATCGGGTAGCAAGACCATTTCTTCCAAAACGCTGATTTACTTTCGATCTGATCTCGAGAAGCTGCCGAGGGTCGGCGACAAGATTTTCATTTTGGGACAATTACAGCGACCGAGACAGGTTGCCAACACGTTTCAATTCGACTATCGCAAATACCTCGAAAGACAGGGAATCGCTTGGACCGTTTACATTTCAGACCCCAATCGTTTTTTCTACCTACCCACGACCACACGGAATCAAAGTCTCTTGTTTTGGCCAGCATATTTGTCGGAGAAAACTGACCAAATTTTTGAGAAATACATCCCAGGTCAAGATGCCTACGGACTTACCAAAGCGATGATTTTAGGGAGAAGGGATGATATACGCGCCGAAATAAATGACGCCTTTGTTAATTCCGGCACCGTACATATTTTGTCCGTCTCAGGGCTTCATGTGGCCATATTTTTTGCCGTTTTACATTTTATCCTAAGTCCACTAAAACGGTACCGTTGGGGAACCTATCCCTATCTGATAGCAATGATTCTATTTCTGAGTGCTTACGCATTGGTTACGGGTATGCCGGCTTCGGCACAAAGAGCGGCCTTGATGTGTATTTTATGGCTCATTGCATCGACTTTCGCTCGCAAACAAATCCCCTTGAATACGCTTGCCGTGGCCGCTTTTGCCATTTTAATGGGGGATCCGTCTTCGTTTTATGATATAGGCTTTCAACTATCGTTTATGGCCATGCTGGGCATTTTTTTATGGAATAAACCGCTGTTAAGTCTTTATGAGCCAAAATATAAACTGACAAAGCATTTGTGGGGCGTGGTGGTTATGTCAATTTCGGCCCAACTAATGACATTACCCCTCACCACCTATTATTTCAACCAATTTCCAACCTATTTTCTGTTGGCCAACATTCTCGCCGTCGACTTATCGGGCTTATTAATACCCGCTTCTTTAGCATTGTTGCTTCTGGGAGGCATTCCATGGGAGAAGGGAGCCTATTTAATCGGGCATCTAGTAAATCTTATTGCGGAGGTTGTAAATCTAATAGTGTCCCTGCCTGAGAAGATGCCTTATTATCTGCTTACTCATCTTTACCTGGACCTTGTCCAAACACTTTTGCTCTATGTAGTATTATTCCTGGTGTATGCCGTTATTATCTATCGCT
>JBAYRB010000246.1:0-4975 GCA_041676905.1 Spirosomataceae bacterium | reverse complement strand
CTGCAATGACTTTTCCAAATAGTCTCTGAACTTGGATTGTTTCTGTGGTTTTTCCTTGAACTTTTTACGATTTTCTTCAAGAATGGCTTTAATTTTTTTGTCATCAACCATTCTCCGAATGATCAATTGCTGGATGATCGTCACAAGGTTCGAAACGAAATAGTAAAAAGTCAAACCAGCGGGGAACGAGTTCAGGAAGAACATGAACATGAGCGGCATCACATAACTAAGGAATTTCATGTTCACCGGTCCGGGTTGAGTAGGTGTCATCTGGTTACTGTAATAGGCGTAACCAATACTCGAAACCGTCATCAACACGGTAAACAAACTCATGTGACTACCATAAAATGGAATATGGAATGGAAATCTGATAAATGCGTCATAGGTCGAAAGGTCTTTTGCCCATAAGAACGACTGCTGGCGAAGTTCGATAAGATTGGGGAAAAGGAAGAAAAGCGCAAACAAAATAGGCATTGTTGCCAATACCGGAATACAGCCACTCAATGGGCTCACACCAACTTGCTGGTAGAGCTTCATTTGCTCCTGCTGCTGCTTGGCCATGTCTTCCGGATATTTTTGACGAATTTCTTCGATTTCCGGGGCAAGAACCTTCATTTTCGCCATACTTACATAGGATTTGTAAGTGAGTGGCATCAGAATTGTCTTTACGATTAATACCAAGCAGATGATCAACAAGCCATAATTGGATATAAATCGTTCCAACAGGTTGAAAAGAGGCACTAAGAAAAACTTGTTGATAGGCTTTAGGAACGCATAACCCAAGTAAACGTTCTGATCGAAGTTCTCAGCATCTACCTTTTGAACCGTATGTAAGTCGTTAGGCCCGAAGTAATACTGGAAGTTGGCTTTACCCTTCTGAATGTCAGCTACTGGAATCGTCGTTTCCACATTCATGGTTTTGACTACTTTCATATCCGCCTGATTTACATTACCGGTAGCGGTAAAATCGGGGAATGGTGTTTCCTTGCTGATAAGTCCTGACAAGAAATATTTATGCTTAATGGTAAACCATTTTACCGGCATATCGGCTTTTTCTTGCAAGGCTCCGTCGGTAGAGATTCCCAGATCATCGATCTCATCAGTGTAAAAGTTGACGGTAACGACTTTCCGGTTCTCGGCCATGTCATTTTCCAATTGGAGCATGTCATTGGTCCAGGCATAACGTAGCGATTTATCGTATTGCCCAGCGCCCTGAGATGCCTTAATGGCGTAATCGATCAAGAAACCGGTGCCCTTAATTTTATAGGATTGTTCGATCCATTCATTTCCAGGTAATTGATGCCTGAAGTTGAGTAGGAGAGAGTCACCTTCAGCCAGTTCGACATCTCCTTGCAAGCTTGATTCAAAGTACGCATTTGCCAGGTTAATCGGACCTGTTTGCAAAGGATATTCCAACTGGAAACGATTGTACCCATCGGCGATGAGATACAAGGGTTTATCGTCGAAGGTCTTGTAGTTGTTTAGTCTTAGTTCTTTGATGATTCCCCCTTTATCGGTGAAAACAATTTCCAGATCCTTTGTCTTTACTTTAAAATCGGAAAAACTGGTGACTTCCTTTACAAGGCTATCACCAATTTCTGAAACAATAATTTCTTCTGAATCAGTTGGTTCTGACGCTTCTACGACTTGTTGAGTAGTTTGCTGATTAATTGTTTCTTCGGGAGAGGGTACAAAATAAGTATACCCTAATAGTAGTAAGAAAATGAGTACTATACCCGTTATTTGGTTTTTATCCATCTATTTTATTTGATTGAAATATCCGTCCACACCAGGCAACACACAAAGGCACCTTAAATGAGGAGGCAAAAATACGATAAATTTACCATTCGCATGGAATTGGAAACGGATTCACACCAGGGCAATATTAGAAAATTTAGCTGGAGCGTTTTTCTTGTTGATATTTCAACGCATGTTTTACAAAGCTGACAAAGAGCGGATGCGGATTTAAAACCGTACTTTTTAGTTCAGGGTGAAACTGCACACCAACAAAGAAGGGGTGTGATTCAAGCTCCACAATCTCTACCAGATTGTTTTCTGGATTGAGCCCTACCGCTTTCATTCCCGCCTTTTCGAATTTTTCTCGATAATGGTTGTTAAACTCGTAGCGGTGGCGGTGTCGTTCGGAAATATTTTGTTTTCCGTAGATTTCGTAGGCTAGCGTACCTTTTTTAATCTTACAATTGAATGCCCCCAAACGCATAGTACCACCCTTCTCGGTAACGCTTTTTTGGTCCTCCATCAAGGCGATGACCGGATCGGGGGTGTTTTCATTCATTTCCATGGAGTGTGCTTCCTTAAGGCCAAGTACATTCCGGGCAAATTCAATTACAGCCATTTGCATTCCCAAGCATATGCCAAAGAAGGGAATACCATTTTCGCGTACGTATTTAATGGCTTCTATTTTGCCCTCTATCCCTCTTTCCCCAAAACCCGGTGCTACCAATACACCGTCAAGACCCGAAAATAGTTCCTGGGCATTCTCTCCATTGAGGGATTCTGAATGGATCCACTCGATGTCGACTTTGGTTTCGTTAACGGCACCTGCATGGATAAAGGACTCAGATATGGATTTGTAGGCATCCCGTAGTTCCACATACTTGCCGACCAAGCCTATCCGAACAGAATTTTTGGGATATTTCAGTCGAGTGAGGAAGTTTTCCCAATCTTGTAAATCGGCATCGCGCTCTGAATACAAGTCGAGCATATAGAGAGCCCGTTGATCCAACCTTTCTTTCCGCATGTTCATCGGAACATCGTAAATTGTTGGTGCGTCGATGGCTTCAATTACAGACGCCTCCTGTACGTTGCAGAAACGGGCTATTTTTGTTCTAAGTTCTTGGGGAAGATGATGTTCGGTACGACAAACCAGAATGTCGGGTTGTAGTCCCGCCTCATTCATCAGCTTCACCGAATGTTGAGTCGGTTTAGTTTTCAACTCACCCGCTGATTTCAAATAGGGCACGAGGGTCAGGTGGATGATCAAGGTATCGTGCTTGGGCATATCGAACTTGATTTGCCTCACAGTTTCGATAAAGGGTAACGACTCAATATCGCCTACACACCCACCGATTTCCGTTATAACGATATCGTATTCTCCTGTCTTACCTAGTAACAGCATGTTACGTTTGATCTCATCCGTAATGTGGGGAACCACCTGTACTGTTTTGCCCAAGTAAGCCCCTTGCCGTTCCTTGGTAATTACATTGTAGTAAATCCGACCGGTCGTAACGTTATTTGCTTGGGAAGTTCTGACGTTGAGAAAACGCTCGTAATGCCCCAAGTCCAGATCCGTTTCGGCGCCGTCATCGGTAACATAGCATTCGCCATGTTCATAGGGGTTCAACGTACCCGGATCCACATTGATATAGGGATCGAATTTTTGAATTGTGACCGTAAAACCTCTGGATTGAAGAAGTTTGGCCAAAGAAGAGGCAATTATACCTTTGCCCAAAGAGGATGTTACACCGCCCGTAACAAATATATACTTTGCGGTCTTCTGCTTTTTGGAAGCCATAAGACGAATGCTGTTAATTTGATTACGGGATACAAAGGTATAAAAAAAAGCTACTTCCCCACCGAAAACCTGTCTTTATCGACGATAAACTTTTTTTTAACCCGCAAAAAGTGGAACAAGCTAATTTCTACCCTTTTTTATTCCATTTTAACCTGACGGATTTTCTTGTTAAGGTTGAAAGGTTCTCGACAAAAGCATTTATCATTGTACACGAAAACTATTGAAATGTTTATGATGGAAAAACAGAAGATACATGCCACGACGGTTTTAGGCGTACTCCACAATGGAAAGGTTTCCCTTGGGGCGGACGGGCAGGCTACGATGGGTAATACCGTTGCCAAAAGCAATGTCCATAAGGTGAGAAAACTTCAAAATGGGAAAATATTGGTAGGTTTTGCGGGTAGTACTGCCGATGCATTCACCCTGTTGGAAAAATTTGAAGAGAAGCTAAATGCTTTCGGAGGAAATATGAAAAGAGGGGCTATCGAATTAGCGAAGGATTGGCGTACGGATCGCTATTTAAGAAGACTGGAAGCTATGTTGATCGCAGCTAATTCATCAGAAATTCTCATTATTTCCGGCACAGGCGATGTACTTGAGCCCGAAAATGGTATAGCCGCCATCGGATCCGGGGGGAATTTCGCGCTTTCGGCAGCAAGTGCCCTTAAAAAACACGCTCCTCATCTATCTGCAGCAGAAATCGTACGAGAGGGACTAACCATAGCGGCAGACCTCTGCATTTATACCAATCACAATTTTATAATCGAAGAATTATAAGAAATAATGCCAGCCCAAATCCAAATGGATATAGGTCTGGCATTAATCTTTTTCTGGGCGTATTAGTGCCCGTCAACCGACGAGACTCCCTTTATCCCCCGCGTTAATACCGTAATATTTCGAGTCGGTGCCGTGTGTTCTTTGAAATTTTGAATAATTTCTAACACATCGTAATCTATATCTCGCGACCGACTGCCGTCGATGATGACCGTCGAATCGGAAGGCAGGTTGTCGAGAGTTAACCCAATGCTCCCTTTATTTAAAAAGGTGACTTCTTCCGATAGTAATATCGTGATGACTTCTCCTGTCTGTTGCTTCTCTTTCTTGTACGAGTAAGAGTGTTTGTAATTTTTACGAAGGATAAAGTATATAGCTACCACCATACCGATGGCGATCCCTTTTAGTAGGTCGGTTAAAAGGATGGCTACTACGGTTACCACAAAGGGTACGAATTGTTCCCAACCCAGTTTATACATCCCCTTGAAAAGTTCAGGTTTCGCCAATTTATATCCCACCAGCAATAGTATGGCTGCGAGGGTAGAAAGTGGGATCAAATTCATGAACTGGGGAATGAAAATCACTGAAATTAACAGTATAAAACCGTGTACAATGGTGGAGAGTCTCGATTTTCCGCCCGCATCGATATTGACAGAACTCCGAACG
>JBAYRB010000245.1:0-4986 GCA_041676905.1 Spirosomataceae bacterium | reverse complement strand
TTCCATTGCCCCCTGTGGTATGGCCGTGGTCACCAGTGATAAATACCCCGAATGGAAAGGTGACTTATTAGTAGGTTCTCTCAAATTTAATTATATCCAACACGTTAAAGTAGATAAGGACAAAGTGGTCAAGCGCCAGACCGTCCTGCCTAAAATAGGACGTGTGCGCGATATTCGTCAAGGACCCGACGGATTTATTTACGTGGTGGTTGAGGGAGGAAAAATCATTAGGGTAGTACCCGAGTAGAAAGGATACCACTCGGAATATTTAAGATATTTGCCTTAGATACTGAGATTCATTAATAACGAATTCTTTAATTAACAGCAGTCTTTTGTTTATTTACAACGTAACAGGGATTCGGGTTCGCTATGCGGATACCGACCAGATGGGATATGTATATTACGGCAATTATGCCCGCTACTATGAAATCGGAAGAGTCGAAGCATTGAGGGCGCTCGGTTTTCACTACAAAGAGATGGAAGATTCGGGGATCATGATGCCCGTCTATGATCTATACTGTAAATTTCATCAACCTGCTCGTTATGACGATCTACTGACCATACGTGTAAAAATTCTTCGACCGCCTACAGTCCGGGTTTGTTTTGAGTACGAAATCAGGAATCAAGAACAGCTCCTATTAAACACGGGGTCCACAACCCTGGTATTTCAAAACATAAAGACCGGAAAACTATGTCCTTGTCCGGAGGATCTCAGCGCCAAACTCAGGCCTTTCTTCTCCGAACACAACGAATGGTTGGTATAGGACTCTGGAAAAACTATTAACAAAATGGGAGAACAGGAATCAGGCTTTCTGGATAGTAAATATTTAGCAGGGATAAAAAAGAGGCTGCAACGTTCTCAACTCCCAGGGGTAGAAGCCAGTTGGTACGACGTCCTTGGTATATTCGTCAACCGAATCATCCATTACGATATTGACCAAAGAGCCACTTCCGTTGCTTACGGTTTTACCCTTGCTTTATTTCCATTAATCCTATTCCTTTTCACTTTAATCCCCTACATTCCCATTCCCAACCTCGATGTAAAAATCATGGAGTTTCTTCATGAATTCATCCCTGCAGGCATATTTGAATTTGCCGAACAGACCATAATGGACATCGTTAGCCGCCCTCAAGCGGGCGTACTTTCATTTGGTTTTCTGTTAGCGATTTATGGAGCTACCAATGGAATGGTGTCGCTGATGCGCTCATTCAATATGATTAATGGGAAAGAAGAAAGTAGGAGCTTTTTTCAGACCCGGGCAACCGCCATCATGCTCATCGTGATGATGGCATTGGTGCTTTTCCTTTCCGTCCTACTGGTGATCGTGGGAGATGCGGTAATGAAATTTGTTACGGACCTAGAAATCATAGCAGATGCATGGATGATTATGATGGTAAACCTGCTTCGGTATGCCATATCCTTTTTCTCACTGGCCTTTGGAGTAGCCATTATTTATCGTTTTGCCCCGGATATTAGATTGCGAATGAAGTTTTTCAACCTTGGTGTGTTTTTAGCTAGTACGCTGATCATATTATCGACCTTTGGGTTTTCCTACTACCTTTCTAACTTCAGCTCTTATAACAAACTCTACGGCTCCATCGGAACGATCATTGCCCTCATGTTATGGCTCTATCTCCTAGCACTCATACTCATTTTTGGCTACGAAGTGAATGTCACCATTCAGGAAGCAAGATTGAAAAAAACGGTTGAACAAGACGATTCCCCATAGAAGCCTTTTCATCTTACCCGCTTCCTTAAAGATTTCTAGCAGGAAAGAGCAGGTTACATCTCGCTTTAAATCAAGCTAATTTCCCAGCTAAAATTAAAATTTTTACATAACTTACTGGGTTACTTCTCTTTGATTACCATGAAAAAGACGTTCATTTGTGGCATTACCCTCATGTGTTATTGGGGTGTACCTGCCCACAGCCAGGAACATACAAAAGTAAAATTCACCCCCCATTACGTTGCATCCGAAAGTTTTGAAACTGTAGGGGTAATGGATGTTAACAATGACGGGAAACCCGATCTGGTGTCAGGAGATTTTTATTATTTAAATGAAGGAAATGCGCGAACGATCTTCCGAAAACGACATCGCATCGGCCAACAACCCGCTTATGGCGAGTATTATGATGACTTTGGCACCATCCCTATGGATGTTAATGAAGATGGTCGAATGGATTTCATTGCCGGTGGCTGGTTTGGACAAGCTCTTCGTTGGCATGAAAATCACGGAAAAAAAGAACCATGGCCTGCTCATGAAATTGCCAAGGTTGGTAATATAGAGACCCTCAGAGCTTGGGATGTAGATAACGACGGAGAATTGCAAATTGTACCCAATACACCCAATACCAACCTACATTATTTTAAAAAGACAAAGCCTGGAGAGTTTACAAAATTTGAAGTAGGTGAGTACAAAAGCCATGGTTTGGGATTTGGGGATATAAATAAGGACGGTCGTGGCGATTTTGTAATCCGTAATGGATGGATTGAAAACAAGGGAAATAACCAATGGGAGCTTCACCAAGACTTTGATTTGGGAACCCATGCCAGTATTCCAATCATCGTTGCCGATATCAACGGCGATGGACACATGGATTTAATCGTTGGAAAAGCACACGATTACGGTTTGCATTGGTACGAACAAAAAATTGATACCCAAGGCAAACGTACCTTTGTTCAACACCTAATTGATGACTCCGCTTCCCAATACCACGAACTGGTTTGGACGGATATTACCGGTGACGGGAAACCCGAACTCATCACAGGAAAAAGGTATAGAGCGCATAATGATGGTGATCCAGGAGCCCATGATGATGTGGGACTCTACTATTTCACATGGGATGGTAAAAAATTTAACAAAAATATCATTGCATATGGCCCTCCCGGTATTGGCAAAGGTACCGGCATTTATATGCAAGTTGCTGACCTCAGAGGTACGGGACGAAAGGATATTATTGTCGCTGGTAAAGACGGTTTGTGGGTGTTTTTCAATGAAGGCATTCAATAATTCGTTTAACCTACAATTCATTACTAAACTAAAGTTATATCATTTCACATGATGAATAAGAGGACGGTCTGTACAGGGATCTTATGGCTGCTTTTTGTGCACATTTCAACGGGATTACTGGCTCAAAATTCAACCGCATTCCCTCCCCTGGAATGGAAACATCAACAACGCATCGTCTTTCTCGGAAACTCTTTCTTTGAAAACGAAATTTCCCATGGCTATATCGAATTTGCCCTATCCTCTCGATGGCCTGACGCCGATTTGGTTTTTCGTAACCTGGGGTGGACCGGTGACAATGTCTTTGCCGAGGCGAGGAGTACCTTTACCAAACCACCAACCGCATATCAACAACTCTTTATGCAATTAAGGTCGACCAACCCCGACTACGTTTTTATAGCCTATGGAGGTATCGAATCCCAGAAGGGGGAGGAAGGGCTCGAAGAGTTTACCCGCGGACTGGAAGTGATCATCGATTCGGTCGACGCTTTGGGAGCAGAAACCATTCTCTTGTCAACCATCCCTGTGGAACGCGCTGGAAATGAAGAAAATACCCGGGTCCAAAACAGAAACCTAAAAACATATGCCGATGCGATTCGAAATATCGCTCAAAAAAGAAAGAAGCGCTTTTTAGATTTGTTTCAACCCTTGACCGATCATATGGCTGGAAAATATGCTGAAAATGGAATCCACCTAAATGCAAATGGTTACTACTTTGTTGCCAACGTAATTGAAAAAGAATTAAAATGGCCGGAAAGAAGTGAAAAAATTAGCATCGATGCCCGCCAACAGACTGCCATTGAAGGGGTCAATACGATCAGCTTCCATCAAAAGAAAATACAGTTCACAAGTAGAGAAAAGTTATTACCCCTACCTGCCACTAAGGAGGGATACCAGGAGGAAATTTCCTCGGTCAAAATCCGCATAACAGGTTTGAAAAAAGGAATCTACACCCTGTCCGAAAATGGCAAACAATTGCACACCGCTTCGGCAAGCGACTGGGCAAAAGGGATTACGCTCAATCAAGGAGTTTCGGTAATCCAGGCTGAAAAAATTCGCGAATTCATCACCAAAAAAAATGACCTTTTCTTTCAACAGTATCGACCGTTGAACCGCACCTATATATTAGGTTTCCGTGCTTATGAACAGGGTAGGCACAAACAAGGCTTACAAGATCTGGACTTTATTATCACGTGGTTAGAAGGACAAATCAATGTTCTCCGTAAGCCTACTACCAAAACGTACGAACTTATCCCTGTCAAATGATCATGAAGAAGACTTATAAACTGTTGTGTTTCAGAGGATGTATCGCTCTATCTGTCTTATTTTTAACAACATCCTCCATCACCGAATACAATCGAAAGGAATATCCGGATAACGACCCTCAAAAAGAACTGGAATCCTTTCAGATTGCCGACGGATTCGAAGTTACCTTGTTCGCGTCGGAACCAATGGTGGTAAAACCCATCCAGATGAACTGGGATGCCGAAGGGCGGTTGTGGGTCATAAGTAGTACCGCCTACCCTCACTTAAAAACGGGCGAACAAGCCAATGATAAAGTTTTTGTACTGGAGGATACCGATGGCGATGGCGTAGCGGATAAGTCGACCGTGTTCGCAGAAGGACTCTTGACGCCTACCGGTATTCTACCGGGCGATGGTGGAGTATATGTAGCCAATTCTACGGAGATCTTATTCCTTGCCGACACAGATGGGGATGGAAAGGCGGATGTAAGACGAAAAGTATTAAGCGGATTTGGTACAGCCGACACCCACCACCTCATTCATACTTTTAGGTGGGGACCCGAAGGCCGCCTCTATTTTAACCAATCGATTTACATACATAGCCATGTCGAAACCCCTTGGGGCATTCGTCGTCTAGAGGGCGGAGGTGTGTGGAAACTCAATCCGCAAACCCTTGAACTCGATGTATATGCCCACGGTCTGATCAACCCCTGGGGACTGCGATTTGATCGTTT
>JBAYRB010000244.1:0-4986 GCA_041676905.1 Spirosomataceae bacterium | reverse complement strand
GAAGGGGTTAATTCGTTCCTACGAGCGGAATGCTTAATAGAAAACCCTTGAATTTATAATTGAATAATATGTCTGTTCGTGAAGTTTCTGAAAATGTAGGCGTGGAATTAACACCTGATTCCATTCTGGCTGATTTGAAAAAAGTACAAATTGCGGCACTCGGTATCCGGAATTTGTCGGATGAGCGAAGCAAATCCCTATTAAACTATTTAGCCGATCGTGTTTTAGCGTCGGAGGAGAAGATACTGGCCGCTAACCAAAAAGACCTCGATCGCATGGATGATGCAGATCCGAAAAAGGACCGACTTCGTCTAACCAAAGATCGAATAGCCGATTTGTCCAACAGTTTAAAGGCTGTTGCTCGTTTGGATAATCCGGTGGGTCATGTACTTTTAGAAAGAACCATCGAACAGGGACTTCAACTCAAGAAAGTGACGGTACCGCTAGGTGTCGTGGGCGTGATTTACGAATCCAGACCCAATGTGACGCTGGATGTAGCTTCCCTGTGTTTGCGATCAGGCAATGCTTGTGTATTGAAGGGAGGGAAGGAAGCTTTTTATTCCAATCAGGTTTTGGTGAGTATTATTCACGAGGCGCTCGAGGCTTTTGGTGTGGATACCCACGCCGTCTTTTTACTGCCTACCGACCGGAAGTACCTGACGGAGCTATTGAATGCTGATAAATACATCGATATCGTCATACCCCGAGGATCGGATTCGCTAATTCAATTTGTGAGACAAAACGCCAAAATGCCCGCTATAGAGACGGGGGCAGGAGTATGTCATACCTATGTGGAAAAAACGGCTGATTTGGACAAGGCGACGCGTATCGTAGTAAATGCGAAGGTGTCTCGTCCATCGGTATGTAATGCCTTGGACTGTCTGATCGTAGATCGCGAGATTGCCCCTCGCTTTTTACCTTTACTGAAAGAAGGTCTGGAAGCCTATAAGGTTCAGGTTTTTGCGGATGAGACGGCTTATCCTATTTTGGAGCAAGCCGGCTATTCATTTTTAGAAAGAGCCGAAGAGCACCACTTTGGAGAGGAGTTCCTTGATTATAAATGTTCAGTTAAGGTCGTTGAGGGAATTGACGAGGCATTGGATCATATACGTACCTATTCTTCACGCCATTCCGAGGCCATCGTTTCCACGGATGCCGAAAAAATATCACGTTTTCTGAATGAGGTAGATGCAGCGGCCGTTTATGCCAATGCTTCGACGCGATTTACAGACGGTGGAGTATTCGGTTTGGGCGCTGAAATTGGAATTTCTACCCAAAAGCTTCATGCTCGTGGACCATTTGCTCTGGAAAAGTTGGTGACAGAGAAATGGGTGATCAAAGGAGACGGGCAGGTTAGATAGGTTTGAAAATCGATGGCTGCTTCCTATACCGACCTGGATGCCAGGTTGTTTAATCATTACGAACAATACCGAGAGCCTGCTTTAAATCACCGACGTTTCAAGCATGCCGAGCTTCAGCCTATTTTGGAATACCACCAAGCCTTGGGGCGGCTTAATCGCAAAGTAGTGGGCTCTTCCTATGAAGGTCGGAGTATCTCGTTGCTATCTGTGGGTAATGGACCGGTAAAGGTTTTTCTTTGGTCACAAATGCACGGGGATGAACCTACAGCGACAATGGCCTTATTCGATATTTTTCGATTTTTGGAAAGTCAGGATGATGGTTTCGATGAATTTCGAACTGATTTGTTTCAAAATCTAAGCCTGTATTTTCTTCCCCTGTTGAATCCAGACGGTGCCGAAAATTTCCAGCGGGTCACCGCCCAGAATATCGATATGAACCGCGATGCACTTGCCCTTCAAACCCCAGAAGCCAGGTTGTTAAGAGGGCTAATTGACGATTTGAAACCCGATTTTGGATTCAATTTACACGATCAAAACCCTCGGTATACGGCGGGAAGATCGCCCCTTCTGGCTACGATGAGTTTTTTGGCGACCGCCTATGATTACGACACTTCGATCAACGAGGTTCGGTTACGCGCGATGCAAGTGATTGGCTGCATGAATGAAAAGCTTCAAAAATTTATACCCGGTCAGGTGGGTCGCTTCAGTGATGAACACGAGCCCAGGGCTTTTGGGGACCAAATACAAAAAAGTGGAACCAGTTTAGTATTGGTGGAATCGGGAGGGTATAAAGGCGACATTGAAAAGCAATTCGTACGAAAACTTAACTTTGTAGCGCTTCTAAGTGCACTAGGGGATATCAGCAGTTTGACGTACCAAAGTAAGAATCAGCAAGATTATGACTGCATTCCCTTAAATGAGCGGGCGGCTTATGATTTAATCCTGCGTCATGTGCGTATAACACGGGAAGGAAAAACCCATTGGTTGGATATTGGTGTGGATCGTCAGGAGTTAAATACCGTCAATGCTCGCAGTTTTTATTACGCTTCCGTCATTGAGGAGTTGGGCGATTTAAGCACCAAATATGGGATTGATGAGTTAGACGCATCGTCTTGGGATTTTGCGAGCGGAAAGGTTTTTCCAGCTCAGATTGAATCGAGCGAAATACTTCAAAACTTGGATCTCGATGCCATGTTTCAAGCGGGTTACACGTATTTCAAGATAAGCGATGAGCTTGCTCAAGCCATTGAAAAAGGAGAGTTGATCACACCTGTTCATTGGCTACGTAATACCGATCCACTCCCGGTGGATATGCCATCGGTTGGGGAGGGGGCGACCTTTCTATTAATGGAGGGAGAACGGGTCCGCTATGCGGTGGTGAATGGTTTTCTCTATGGCTACGATACAAACTAGCTTCGAAAATTCAAGATTTTTTGTATCCTATCCCTAAGAAACAGGATTCTTCTTTTTCCGTTAAAAAAGTTTTCGTAATTCCCTAAATATCAGCGAAGAACTTCGTATCTTTGCGCCCTGATTTTAAAATACCATTATCAAATTCAGAATTGTCTTCTGAATCCATAATCAAACTTTATGCAATCGATACGTAACATTGCCATTATCGCACACGTCGATCATGGGAAAACTACTTTAGTAGACAAAATCATTCATTCATCCAAGATTTTTCGGGACGATCAAGAGTTTGACGACCTGATATTGGATAATAATGATTTGGAACGGGAGCGCGGCATTACGATTGTTTCGAAAAACGTATCGATTCGATACAAGGATGTAAAGATTAATGTGATTGATACGCCTGGTCACGCTGACTTTGGGGGTGAGGTTGAACGTGTTTTAAAACTTGCGGACGGGGTAATTTTATTGGTGGATGCATTTGAAGGGCCTATGCCACAAACTCGCTTTGTATTGAGTAAGGCTATTCAACTCGGCTTAAAACCCATCGTTGTAGTGAACAAGGTGGATAAAGAGAACTGTCGTCCGGACGAGGTGCAGGAATCCGTATTTGACCTCATGTTTAATTTGGGTGCTACAGAGGATCAGCTCGACTTCGTAACGGTCTTTGGTTCTTCTAAACAAGGATGGATGGGGCCTGACTGGCGTACGCCTACTTCTGACATCTCTTTCTTATTGGATACGATCATTGAAGTAATACCACCGGCGCCAACCATGGAGGGTAAGCCACAGATGCAGATCACTTCGTTGGATTACAATTCATTTGTAGGTCGTATTGCCATTGGAAGAGTCCATCGTGGCGTATTAAAAGAGGGCGTACCTTTGGCTTTGATTAAAGCCGATGGCTCGATAAAAAAGGTCAAAATTAAGGAGGTGCATGTATTTGAAGGGTTGGGTAAGCAGAAGGTTTCCGAAGTTGCATCGGGCGAAATTTGCGCGGTGACGGGGATAGATGGTTTTGAAATCGGTGACACGTTATCAGATCCCGAGTTTCCTGAAGCACTGCCAAGGATTGCAGTAGATGAGCCTACGATGAACATGCTCTTTACGATTAATAATTCGCCATTCTTTGGTAAGGAAGGTAAATTTGTTACTTCACGGCATCTTCGGGATAGACTGTTTAAAGAAACTGAGAAAAACCTTGCCCTTCGCGTAGAGAACACCGATAGTGAAGATAAGTTTTTAGTTTATGGGCGTGGAATTCTACACTTGTCGGTATTGATCGAAACCATGCGCCGAGAAGGGTATGAGTTGCAAGTAGGGCAGCCGCAAGTATTATTTAAGCAAGGGGAGAATGGTGAGCGACTCGAACCCATTGAAACCCTAGTGGTGGATGTTCCTGAGGAAACCGCCGGGAAAGTGATCGAACTAGCAACTCAGAAAAAAGGTGAGTTGCTCGTAATGGAGCCCAAAGGTGACTTGCAGCACCTTGAGTTTGAAATTCCATCTCGTGGCTTGATCGGTCTACGATCTAACGTATTGACCGCTACCCAAGGCGAGGCAATTATGACGCATCGTTTTAAGAAATACGATACCTACAGGGGGCCCATTCCCGGTCGTATCAACGGTTCGATCATTTCCAAAGGGACGGGAACCGCTACTGGTTATACACTCGATAAACTTCAGGATAGGGGCAAGTTTTTTGTAGACCCAGGTGAAGAGTTGTACGGTGGACAGGTAGTTGGAGAACATAATCGACCCAACGATATTGTTGTTAACCTACAAGAGAATAAGAAGTTAACCAATATGCGTGCTTCAGGCTCCGATGATGGACTACGGATTGCTCCTAAAATCAACTTTTCCCTAGAAGAATCGTTGGAATATATCCAAAAAGACGAATACCTGGAAGTAACGCCCAGTAACCTTCGGATGCGGAAAATCTACTTAGACGAAAACGACCGCAAACGATACAACAATAAGTTAGCGGAAGCCGTTGAATAATCCTTTCGGAGCCTAATAGGGCAAAACCAGTGTAATGGACCAATCAACTAGTAATAAAGGATTTGATTGTCACAGCACTGGATTTTGATAGCGATATTTTTAAATTTGATGGAGCGAAATAGCGAGCGATGCGCACGTTTATTTCGCTCTTTTTTGGTTTTTGACATGCTCGTCAATTGTTAATAGACTATAACTAAACATTTTGGAAACCGGT
>JBAYRB010000243.1:0-4995 GCA_041676905.1 Spirosomataceae bacterium | reverse complement strand
TCCGAATTTAATTTGTGTTGGAGCTTGGGTCGGCCACCAGCCCGGCCAAAAACGCCAGGAATAGGGGAAGCGAGCCATGCGTTCCACCCTATATCTCACGGTTGCACCATCAATGCTATTGCCTGCAAATGCTTCCGCCATCCCTGTAAGTCGAATGGTATCACCCACCTTGAACACTTGTTCGGGTTCTATCATTTCCACCCTATACCTAGGTCTTTTGTAATCCTCTACACGGAATCGAACTTCGCCTGCGATATTCGAGGCCTTGAGCCAAAATTCACCATTCAAGCCAGCGGTTGGTAAATGAAAAACACCGGATACTGTGCCAAAATCATTCGTCTGTAATGAAAGAGAGTCTACTTTTTGTCCATTGGCATCGTAGAGGGTTACCGTAGTCGAATGGTGTTCCACGATTTGGGATCCATTTTCCCCCTTTCTTTTCTTTAATAAAATCCCTTTAAAATAAACCGTCTGCCCTGGGCGATAGATGGATCGATCGGTAAAATAGAACATCCGAATTGTGTCTATTGGATAAGGAATTCTAGGGTTGGGATAATAAGTAGGTGCCTCTGTTACGAATCGATCATTCCCCAGTGTGAATTCCATCTCGAAGCGGTTCCACCGTGTGGGTGCTTTTAATCTGAAACGACCATTTTCATCGGTCGTGTAAGCCTCTTTATTTTCTAAGACATAGCGCTTCAGATTATTATTATAAATTCGCTCCCGTACCTGGACGACTACTCCTTTTAACGGTTTTCCGGTTTCACGATGCAATACGAAGTGATCTCTACCCTGGGATACAAAAGAGATGTTAGAAACCTGGAAAGATTCATAGGTGAAACTGGTCGATTGATTGTGAATTTCTGGGCTCGTACTGACAAATATTCCATATTCCCCCGGGGGCAAGGAGTCGACCTTTATTTCCACCCTATGATTTTGATAATCATGAGTAGCAGGAAGTTTTATAGACCACGCTCTCGTTACCGGCAAATCGTTTAGAAATAAAATCGCTTTTTCTGATCCCATCCGTTCCATTGAGTCCTTTAAGGATGGGGTAATCCTGACAATTTTAAAAAAAGCTGCTTCTGAATTTTTATAATTGAGCGATAATAAAAAAGGCTTATCGGGAATATTTACATCTTCTATATTCAATTTAAGTTCCTTCCGATAAATTTCGCTTTTGAGGTTATGGAGTTCAGCCCCCCCTTCTGATTTGGGAAATTTTTGAAGAGCGGGTTCCGCTACCTCCAGGGCTTTTACAGCAGCCATTCGGAAGGTCGTATCTCCATAAGGTGAATAGGTTAACGACTTTTCGTGATACCATTTTGCCAACTTGTAGGAGGCCATTGCAGACTCAGGCTGATCCCCATATTTCTCAATGATCCTTTCTAAGGCATTTCGGTATAGTTCTTCCTTATCCGGGTGTACCGATTTCCGGTAAACATAGGATAATCGATGTAGATCGACATCGATAAGAGCCGAGGGTTTACGGTCGGATAAGTGAAACTCGATCAGTTTTTGATAAAGTAATAACGCTTTAAAATCTAGTGAGAGAGAATCATTGGTTTCAAACTTCACTTTTGAAAACGCTTCGGCAGGGGCGAACGCCTCCGTTTGATCCAACTCAAAATGATAGGTTGGAACCCTCACGGTTCTTTCATCATTTGTAAAAAAATTGAGTGCTTTATGTACTAAAAGATCATAGAGCGTAGGGCGTAATTTCCTTACATTCCCTTTCTCTATAATCGCATCATAGGGCTTAAGGGGTGTGGATTTAAGAAGGGTTTCATGTTGAATAGATGCCCAATAATAATTTGAAATCGTTTCTATGAAATCTGCGCTAGTCCATGTGTTTATATCGTCCGATTTTTGTCCCTGAACTAAGGTACGATCCATTAACACCCATCGTTTCGCCCGATAAATGGACAGATATTGGTCTGCCAGCAATGCATTTAGTATCGATCTTGCCGGCTCTGGGGAATTTTCAATTTCTGATTTTAAAGCTACTATCGCTGAAATATCCGTATCCTCTTCGAACATTTCCCGTAGTTGAATTTGGTGCACTAACGCTTTGATAACCTGCGCCTGCTGGTTTTCTTTTTTTGCTTTTTGATAGATTCCGTCTACTTCTTTGAGTGCGGATTGAGTTAAACCTTTGTCAATAAGCTTGTCGACCTGCTTCCATTCTGATCCATATTTATTACCCGAGTTTTGACCAAATGCAGACATGGTTAGAATTAATAAAATGCTTAGAAAAAGGAGTTTCGATTTCATAAAATAATGTGTGGTAGTGGGATGATAGGGTTAAAACGTCTCGATTTGTAAATTCGCTACACTCATCATGGAAAATGGTCGAAAATTTATTTTTCATTTATCCATGATTTTTTATACTCATCCCTCAAAAAATAAAAGTAGGGAAATTTACTGGTAAATTATATTCTAATTAAAGATCCTGAAAACAGGGTATGGTTGGAACTAGGGTAGTTGAGATTTAACAAAGTAGAACCCGGGGATCAGTAACTTATTCTAAGAAATTAGATGTGCTTTAGGGCGCAAATCAAATGATGAAGACATTATTTTTATTGGGAAGTTTAGGCCTACTCATTTCCTCTGCTGCTGGAGCACAGTCCTTTGCCAACTTACCTATAAAAGACATATCGGAGCAGACCCATCGACAAATAGTCATTGCTGCCGGTACACCCGAGGTCTACCAAGGCCATCCCACCACCGTTTTAATGCCGGATAGCACGACTATTTTTTGCGCATGGTCCTACGATCACGGTGGAAAAGCGGGGCCTCTAGCAAAAAGTGAGGACGGTGGAAAATCATGGAAAATGCTTAGCACACCGGCTGATTGGAGCACCACTTATAATTGTCCCAGTATTTATCTGCTCAAAGACAAGGTTGGCAAAGAAAGGCTAATGGTATTTACAGCAAGGCCTAATATGTCACAAACCTGGAGTGAAGACGGTGGAAAAACATGGACCCCTGTGAAAAGTCTCGACAAGCCTTGTGTCATGGCATTTTCAAGTATTATCCGACTGGAGAATGGTGATTATCTCGGACTTTACCATCGAGGCCACGAAGATAGGGATCGTTCGCCACTCAAAATTTGGCAAGCTATTTCTACCGACGGTGGTGTTACTTGGGGTGAATCGACGATGGTCGCCGAATACGAGGGAAGATCGCCGTGCGAACCAGCCGTTTTTAGGTCTCCCAATGGTAAGCAACTAATATGCCTCATGCGGGAAAACCAACGTAAAGGACATTCCTTATGGATGGTTTCAAACGATGAAGGGAAAACTTGGTCAAAACCGGTTGAGACGCCCTGGGGGCTCACCGGGGATCGTCATATGGTTCGCTATACGAAAGACGGTCGAATCATTGCTGTTTTCCGGGATATGGCTCCCCATAGCCCCACCAGAGGGCATTTCGTAGCATGGGTGGGAACCTACAACGATATATTAAACGGACTATCTGGCCAATATCGGGTGAAACTCCTCCATAATTATGCCGGAACGGATTGTGGATACCCAGGACTTGAATTACTTCCCGATGGTACTTTTGTAGCCACGACCTATATAAAATATAAACCAGGTAAAGACAAGCATTCGGTCGTGGCTGTTCGATTTAAAATCGAAGAACTCGACGCACTTTTTAAATAACAATTTGAACTGAACAACATGAATATCCCCCATAGCGAAGGACTCATTGCAGCCCTCTTCACCCCCTTAAAACCCGATGGTTCGGTCAATTTCGCACAAATTCCACCCTTAATTGAACACTTGGTAAATACGGGGCACAAAGGGATATTTGCTTGTGGTACCAATGGCGAAGGACCTAGTCTGACTCTTGAAGAACGACAATCCGTAACTGAAGCTTTTATTTCCCATTCAAAAGGACGATTAAAAACGATCGTGCATGTGGGTCATGCGAGCATTGCAGAAGCCCGAAAATTAGCAAAACACGCCGATCAGTCAGGCGCAGATGCTATCTCCTCTGTGGCTGCCTTTTATTTCAAACCCACATCTACATCGAATTTGGTCGACTGTATGGCGGAAATAGCGTCGGCTGCCCCCAACACACCATTTTACTATTATCATATTCCTTCCTTGATCAATATCAGTATCGACATCCTCGAATTTTTGAGACTGGCTGAAGAGAGAATTCCTACTTTTGCCGGCGTAAAATTTACCCATACCCATTTGTGGGAATTCCAGAGTTGCCTTTCGTTTCGGGGCGGGAAATACGATATCCTCTACGGTTTTGATGAAAACCATCTCGGGGCACTGGCCGTAGGAATGAAAGGCGCCATTGGGAGTACGTACTGTTTTGCAGCACCCTTGTACCTCGAAATCCGGTCGTTATTTGAAAATGGGAAAATAGACGAGGTCAGAGAACTAATGCAGAAAACGGTCGACATCGTTCTTGCAGTGGTGGCTTATCCGGCGATACCAGCACAAAAAGCTGTCATGAAAATGATAGGACTAGACCTGGGACCCTGTAGACTCCCGCTCCAGGCTTTATCTCCGGAAGAAGAAAATAGCTTAAGGAAACAACTGGAATATCTTGGATTTTTCGATCTGTTGCAACGTTACAGCTGAAATAGCACATGCTAAAAAAAATGGCAAATCTTTCCCAGTTGGGTTAGTGATCCAGAAAATTTATTACCAATAAGCGGGATACTTCACGGGATTTGCCTCGTGCATGAGTCGGTATACCCGGTCGAAAACTTCTTCGGTATTTGGCTTGGAGAAATAATCACCGTCCGAACCATAGGCTGGCCGGTGAGGCTGAGCCGATATGGTTTGAGGGGGCGAATCCAACCAACGATAGGCTTCCTGTCCTTCGACCACCTGCTGCATCATATAGGCACTGGCACTTCCAGGCACATCCTCATCAGCGAAAATTACACGGTTGGTCTTCTTAATCGACTCCACAATGCGGTGATCCACATCGAATGGAAGGAGTGTTTGAACGTCAATTACCTCCGTA
>JBAYRB010000242.1:0-5003 GCA_041676905.1 Spirosomataceae bacterium | reverse complement strand
ATCAATGCGCACATCAACAACCCCCTTGTTCCCTAAAACCTGAAAACCAAAATTGCCTTCTTTCACCCCCCCATTTTGAATTGAGTCGAAGAAAAAAGGAATCCCCTTCTCGGTCTCGAAGCGGGCATGTAATCGATTTCCCCCAATTATGCCTACCCCTTCATCCCCTTCATAGAGATTTTTTTGTGTAACCACGTGACCGTCCTGATACAACAACGCATTGCAGGATAAGAACGGCCCAGTGAATAAGGGAACCAGGTTTAACACATGGGATCCTAGCACCCATAGATCCAGCGCGCCTCCCCGGTGATCCTCCTTCCCACGCCCTCTCACTTCCATAACCCGGCCAATTCCACCTTCTTGAATAATTTGTTGAGCTTGAGCTAGGGCCGGATGGTAGCGGTTACGATGTGCTAACGCCAATTTGATGTTTTTCGCCCGACATAGATCCACAATTTGTTGGGCTTCCATCAAGTTTCGACAGAATGGCTTTTCCAAATATATGCCTTTCACACCTGCTTCTGCTGAAGCCAAAACCATCGTATAATGTTGGTCAATATGGCGTGGGGCAATGCTGACAATATCGGGTTTTGTATCCTTCAACATCTGAACGTAATTCGAATAGCCTGGTATATTGCCCAATCGTTGCTTAGCCTTTGTAAGCCCCTCTTCGACCTGATCCGCCACGGCTATTACTTTACATTCAGGAATATTTTTCCATAAAGTATCCAGACCGTGGCCGTAGTTGCCCCTATTTGTATGACCGATTACCGCTACCCGATAAACTTTGTTAGTAGTGGGATTTGGATAACTCGCCCATGATGCGGCCGCCGCCATTCCCAAGGATGACTTTAAAAATTCCCGTCGATTTACGTTCATTTCTTATACTGGATTTGCCAACTCTCTATTTCGAATGCTTTAAGTTAGTACTTCCAATTAAGCCATACAATCACCGTGAGGGATGAAAAACAATATCTTTTAACTTCCTACCTTTACGGAAGGTATTCATTTAGTAGTTTCACATGACCCTAATCAAATCAGTTCGCGGATATACTCCCACCTACGAAGATCATTGTTGGTTTGCCGATACTGCAACCCTTATCGGAAATGTTCGCATGGGTGCATATTGCACCGTTTGGTTCAATGCCGTAGTCCGGGGCGATGTAAACAGCATTACCATCGGTGACTATACCAATATTCAAGACGGTGCCATCGTCCATTGTACCTATTTAAAAGCTTCTACTACGATAGGAAGTTATGTATCCATCGGTCACAATGCGATTGTACATGGTTGTACAATAGAGGACAATGTACTGATTGGAATGGGGGCTATCGTCATGGATGGAGCCATTGTGGAGGAAGGTGCTATAGTTGCAGCGGGAGCTATTGTTACCCAGGGAAAAAAAGTAGAAAAAGGTACGATTTATGCGGGTAATCCGGCTCGGTTCTTAAAAAATGTTTCCGAGGAACAGCGTGCTTTAAATATACGAACTGCCCATAATTATGTGAAGTACGCTAGTTGGTTTAAGGAAAACGCATAAAAAAACACTCCTCCAATTGTGCGCAACCGGAGGAGTGTTGATTACTTAAAAAACTAAGGCAATACCGCATTCATAGCGCGTACAGCATCTGCTGACTTAGCGAAAGCAGCTTTTTCCTTATCGCTCAAACGAAGGTTAATGATTTTTTCCCAACCATTGCGTCCGATGACGACGGGTACACCTAAGAAAATATCCTTTTGACCATATTCGCCATTAAGGTAAACACTACAGGGAACGATACGCTTTTGGTTGCGCACGATGCTTTCAACGATGAAAGCCGTAGCAGCACCTGGAGCGTACCAAGCAGAAGTTCCGATCAATTTGGTGAGCGTAGCCCCCCCTACCATGGTATCCGCTGCTACTTTAGCCAATTTTTCTTCCGATAAGAAACGACTAACAGGGATACCGTTATAAGTCGCAAGGCGAGTCAATGGAATCATCGTCGTGTCGCCGTGGCCACCAATTACCATCCCGCTAATATCGTTGGGACTCACCCCCATTTCAAGTGCCAAATAGGTTTTAAAACGTGCGCTATCCAACGCACCGCCCATACCGATAATTCTTTTCTTAGGGATACCGGCTTCACGGAAAGCCAAATAGGTCATGGTGTCCATGGGGTTGGATACAATGACCAAAATTGCTTTAGGAGAATATTTCAGTACATTTTGGGTAACTGACTTCACAATTTCGGCGTTCACACCGATAAGTTCTTCCCGCGTCATACCCGGCTTACGAGGTAATCCGGAGGTAATCACCACAACATCGGAACCCTTAGTCTTTTCGTAGTCGTTCGTACTTCCGACAGGCAGTGTGTTAAAACCTAAAAGCGCTGCCGTTTGATACATATCCAACGATTTACCCTCTGCTACTCCTTCTTTAATATCGAGCAGGACGACCTCTTCTGCAAGTTCCCGACGGATGATGTTATCAGCAGTGGTTGCGCCAACCGCTCCGGCACCTACTACAGTAATTTTCATTTGATATTACTATTTATGTGATTAAAAGTGTAAAAATAAAAGTCAGACCGTTAAGATTTTAAACGATTTGTCTTTTGTACTTTGGTGCGATAAAAATAAGCATACATTGTGCTTATTAGCTCATTTTTTGAAAGGTTTTTGCATAAACTCGTATTTTGACCCCTATATTTGGCCATTCTTAATGACGAAGTACAAATTTTACCCTTTTAAACCCAGAATACCTCATGAATATTTCGTGAACTAGTACCTCCAATCTATCGACGTTAACCTTTTTTTATTTACTACTTCTGTAATTTTTGACCTTTTCCTTTACATTTCTCAATGACTGCTCAACAAGAAAAAAGTGATATTGCTCACCTTTTGAGTATCCCTGTTATTGTTGCCGCACTCGGCTATTTCGTGGATATCTACGACTTGCTTCTTTTTGGAATCGTTAGAATACCCAGTTTGGAATCCCTCGGTTTAAGTCCAAAGGAAATCTCGCTCGTTGGAGCATCGATTCTCAATTGGCAGATGAGTGGGCTACTGATCGGGGGTATTTTGTGGGGTGTCCTAGGTGATAAAAGAGGACGCCTTTCCGTGCTTTTTGGCTCTATTGTAACTTACTCCTTAGCCAATATTGCCTGTGGCTTTGTGCAAGATCCCCATACTTACAAAATTTTACGTTTTATCGCAGGAGTGGGCTTAGCCGGAGAATTGGGTGCTGGAATTACGCTAGTAAGCGAGATTTTACCTAAACACCTGCGGGCTATCGGGACTTCCATCGTAGCAGGGGTCGGTCTGTTAGGGGCTATTGTCGCCTATTTTACTGTCGAATTATTCGCTTGGCGCAATGCCTATTTTATTGGAGGTGGACTCGGGATCCTCCTTTTAGTGTTGCGTATTGGGGTTTTTGAATCGGGTATCTTTGAAAATATCAAACACCAAAAACATGTCTCTAAGGGTAATTTCTTTATGTTTTTTACCAGTTGGAAAAGATTCACAACTTACCTTCGATGCATTGGAATCGGAATTCCTACCTGGTTTGTTATCGGTATCCTCGCCACCTTCGCAAACGAATTCGGACAGGCTCTAGGTGTTACTGTGGGCATACAGCCGGGACTAGCCATTATGTGGAGTTACGTAGGACTATCGGCCGGCGACTTAGTCAGTGGAGTGATTAGCCATCGCCTCCACTCCCGAAAAAAAGCAGTTCTGCTGTTGATGTTTATTTCCTTGGTAGGTACCTTAATGTATCTATTCGCTGGGATTAAAAATGCTCATGTCATCTATGCTCTCTTCGTCATGCTTGGTTTTGGGATAGGGTACTGGGCTATGTTCGTCACCATTGGTGCTGAGCAATTTGGCACGAATCTACGGGCAACAGCAGCGACCACCGTGCCCAATATGGTTAGAGGAACGGTGGTGGGTATGACCACACTCTATGGCTTTTTCAAAGAATCTTTCACGGTGATCGAAGCGGGTGCTCTCGTAGGACTGTTGTGTTATTTCATTGGGTTCTATTGTACGCTAACCATTCCCGAAACGCACAACCGCGACCTCGACTTCCTGGAAGAATAAGCTCTCCCAAGCTTGTTAGTGGACCACCAGTTTTCGCACTTGAAACCCTTGATGGGTATTAAACCGTATAAGGTATATTCCTTTTTTCCAACCCCTCACATAAACAGGGTGCGGTGTCCCACCCGACAAGGAACCGTTTAATATCGGGGATCCATTTAGATCGTAAATCGTAAAAGCCCCACTTTCTTCCGAATAAAGATTGAAGAACTCTTGTGTAGGATTAGGATAGAGGTAAAACTTCGGCGAAGGTTCTCGCCCCGTGATGCTGACTGGCAAGATATTTCGGAATAAATAAGCGCCTCCGGCCAGGGTCCCCACGGCGATATCGGGTTTCTTATCTCCATTTATATCCGCTACCGAAATATGCAATCGATTGCCTAAATAGGGCGAAATCGGTTCACCGGTTTCTCGGCTCAAGATAACAGCTGTGTCTCTTTTCGTCCAATTTCCCCAATCCCCCTCATACAGAATGTTCACCTTGCCACTTTGGTCGACCATGACAACGTCGGCTCGACCATCCAAATCCAAATCGCCAATGGCAACCGAACGATACCGCCCCGAAAAGGAAGGTCCCATCCCTCCCAAAGCCGAGTCACGAAGCTGAAATATGGGATGTGACGGTGAGCCCGTATTTTCGTACAAACTAATATTCCCTAATACTCCCCCCACAATCAAATCCATATCGCCGTCGCGATCGTAATCATAGAAATGGACACGATCAGAAACCGTCAACTCGGTGGGCAAGTTAATTTCTTTGAGCTCAGAGCTGTTGAAAACGGGCGCCCCTCCCACGGCACCACTATTAGGGAAATAGAAAAAATGGAGGCGTCTATCTTTGATGGCTGCAATACCTAGATCTGTTTTTCCATCGCCGTTAAAATCGAGCCATTGAGGTTGTAGGTCCGTGAATCCCAGCGAAGAAAGT
>JBAYRB010000241.1:0-5005 GCA_041676905.1 Spirosomataceae bacterium | reverse complement strand
CTCCCCAAACCCCCGTAGCACCTAAGCCTCCCCCAAATGGATGCGACTGGATAAAGGGCTGAATCATCTTTTGATTCAGTTTACGTACATTAAAAGAGGCATCATGAGAGGGTTCAAAAGCCGTTTGGAAACGATAGAGAGTAGGGTTTGCGGTAGGGATTTTAATCAAAACAACCAAGACCATGGAAGCAATGCCCGCCACCCAAAGTATACGTTTGTTGTAGCGCAGTATAAAAAATAACACCAATCCAGCCGGAATGAGGACGTAAGCCCCGCGGGTTCCAGAAAAGAACATGGCATAAAAACAAATGCCCCCGGCGAGTAGATAAAAAACTAACTTCGTAAATTTTTGACGATAGCGAATAAGGCTGATACAAATGAAAAAAGCCATGACCATATTGTAGGAAAACGCTACCGGGTCGGAGAAAATAGAGTATTTTCGCCAGTGACCGTCGATAAACAACAAACTTACTCGCAGGGGATCGGAGATCAATTCTTGGTGCTCCCTATCCGAAAAACCGATGTACTCCTGCTTTAGGGCATACAAAGCACCGATGAGCGCCAACGATAACCATAAACCAACTAAAATACGTAAATAGGCTATACTGTCGATATGGTAACAAAAAACGAAATACATCAAGGTCACAGTTCCTACGGTCCGGACAGTATATAGCCAGGCCAATATCGATGCTGCCGCAGGGTTAACCACTTGTAAAATGGTATAAATCGCCCAGATACCCACCCATAATCCAATCGGATTTTTGAAGATATCCCAGTCGGGATGAGTCCGAAACATCAACAACGTACTGATAATTAAGAGTCCCTCCATCG
The DNA here is from genome assembly GCA_041676905.1 of Spirosomataceae bacterium. Taxonomy (GTDB): domain Bacteria; phylum Bacteroidota; class Bacteroidia; order Cytophagales; family Spirosomataceae; genus Ravibacter. Next base: position 4,174 of record JBAYRB010000241.1, on the reverse strand, counting down.
CATCCATCAGTGTTCCAATGGGGAAGTTTACGCCCAGGCGTAAGACAAAAAAGAGGAAGAAGGCACTTACTAGCAGGACAGCAATTCCGAATTTCGGAAACCGGACAAAGGAAAAAATAAGGGGGATAGCCATTAAAAAGGCTATAAAAAGGAGGGCAGCGATGACCCCGAACTTAAAAATGGCCATCGTTAATCCCAGAGAAATGGCTAGAAATGAGCCAAAAAAAGCCGGATTCTTCCACCCTCCCGATCGGAACCAGAAGCGGATTGAAGAAAATAGACTTTCTTTACCATCCTTCAAATCGCCAACTTCCACGGCCATGTTTAAAAAAAGAGTATTTTGAAGAAGAAGGAAAATACACTTAGAAAGGCAACCACCAGCGCTACAATACGTTGAATTTTATGCTGCGTGGACAACCTACTTAACCGACCTTTTACCCCTTCACCGGGTTGACTAGGATACACTTTCATACTTCTGTCTTGAATTACTGATTTTCTTCCGTTTCTCTATAAACGGCATCTCCATGTTGGGTCGCAATCGAATGCCGATTCGCATTACGTGCTTTCGTTAGAGCTTTAATTTGATAGTAAATAAAGCCAGGAATCCCCTTAAGTGCTTTGTAAACAACGGGGGGGGTATCTGACTGGACTAAAGCCAAAATGAAACCCACTATAAAGAGGACATAACCCACCAGCCAAATTAAGAAGGACGGTAGGTCGAGGAACAGATTTGTAAAGGTACAAACCATGCCAACCAATAGGAATATGAATAGGGGCGGCCGAAGCAAAACGACACCGAACAGAAACTGATTCCAGCTTCGCCGCAATATCCCTTTTCCAATTAGTTCAAAGCCGAATCGAGCGTATCTGAACCAGGTGTTAATCCAACGTGCACGCTGACCTACCAACTGGTCGGGAACGGTCGTCTTTTCATCGTAGACAACGGCTTCCGGTTCAAAGGCGATGCGTTGGTCGGCACCAACAATAGCGGCTTGTAACACCTTGTCAAACCCTGCGCCTTCGACAATGCGATTTTCAAGATATTTACGATACAGTTCCACCGTAAACGCCATTCCAGATCCTGAAAGCGTAGCGGATGAACCCGCTCCAAAAAGTACTTTCCCGTCGAAGAAATGATAATATATATCCCGAGCCGCATCTAGTTGAGCTAGGGTTGTATTCAAATTTTTAGGTAATCTTATCCCTTGAACTGCCTCAAATCCTCGATCGAAACTCCGATTTAAATGATTTAAAATTGCAGGGTCTACCAGGTTATCACTGTCGATGATAATAAGTCTTTCATGCTCCCGGATAAAATGTTGAATGGCATAAAAATGAGACTTCACATTTCCAGCCAGCACAACTGGGGGTCGGAGGATGCTTACGTTGGGGTGATTGATTTGAATTGCGGAGACGTCACAGTCGTCAGCCACCACGTAAATATGATAATTTGAATAAGAAAGCGCTAACAATGACTGAACGACATCGGGGAGTTGGTCGACCTGACGAAAGGCTGTTACAATGACGGCATAATCGGCTTCATAAGTCTTTGGAGGTTGTTTAACTTGTGTTTTTGCCCTACGACGGACCTGGTAAATACCAAACAATATCAAGGGAAAGACGAGGAAAAAACCTATCGCCAGTTGTATACAAATCCAAAGGAAATTGACGATCGATATTGCTCCCATATCTACCAGGTTTTGGTCAACGTTTTGCCCACAGGGTCTATGTCGTACGGCGTGTTGGCCAGAATCCAACCTGAAAGAATGGCTCCTTGACTTCTGAGGTAAGCCAGGGAAGCTTTGTATTGATCCCCTAGGTGTCGACCGGATTCGTATACCGCAATAACACGGTCCGAGATATGAATCCATTCTTTGGCTTTATTGAGTCCGGTGAGCGCCGGTGTTTCGATCAATATTACATCGTAGCGTTGCCGTAGTTCCGCCAGCAACGATTGCAAGTTTAGTTCATCCGTAATTTCCAATAACGATGTATCGCCCCCTTCATTCGATAATACGGAAATGCCAGGGTAGAGCTCAGGGATCATCTGCCTGGGTGTTTTGCGAAAATAGTTTTCAATAGTTGCGCTCGAACCAATCGTCTTACTAATTTCCGGATTCATGAAATTTCCGTCAATAATTAAAACCCGCTTGTGGATACGAGTATAAGACCAGGCTAATCCATAGAGGGCTGTAGTCTTTCCGGCTTGGGGTCTTAAGCTGGTTACCGAAATAATTTTCGGGAAGCGCGTATCTTCATCTACCTCGAACCGTATGGAACGGATGAGATCCTTGAATCGAGTATAGTTTTTCCCCGAAGAAAGATCAGACCCGGGATCCAGAAAAGACTGCGCATTCGGTATCTTGTTGAGACGTCCTAGAACCGTAATTCCGGTTAAATCGGCAAGTTGATGGGGGGTGCGTACACCGTTATCCAAGAAAAAAATCACTAAAAAAGCGAACAGACATACCACCAAGGCGGCCATTCCTGAAGCAATTACGAGAAGTAGTTTCTTGGATGGCTGTTTCACACCAGGCATCGCTTTTTCGGCTAATTTCAGTGAAATGGGAGCATACGATTCCAAGCGGGCATTGTTGTAGCGTTGCAGGGCTTCAATGTACTCTTTCCCCGCAATATCAATGCTCGTTTCATACATTTGAATACTCGCTTCATTGGGTACCATGCCTTCATACTTGCGCTGGAGTCGATCCACCTCCTTTTCTATCGATTCAATACTGTTTTTGGCCAGTTCGAGCGAAATTTCAAGGTTCAGTTTATGCGTGATCAAATCGCCCTTGGCTGCCATAGGATTGTAGATGTAGGCATCAGCAGCTCGATTAATTTGGTTGGTGAGTAATTTTTGAAGCGAGTCGAGTTTAGATTTTGCAGCAGGGTCGAAGTTCGTTCGGATGTATTCATCGTTGGCACTTTTGACCAAGTCTTTCGTAAGGGCAATTTCTCGATTGATTTCCGTCAATGTACTTTCCAGGTACTTTCGTTCGGTAGGATCGAAGTGCGTGTCGATGTTCTTTAAGGCAGCGGTATAGGCTATAACATCTTTTTTGGCAACTTCCCGCCTCGTTTCAAAATCAATGATATGCCCATACAAGCTGCGAGCCTGTTCGTTGAGGTTTAAGACTTTATTGCGGATTTTGAATTGTTTAAGCTCTTCCATGCGCTCGTTCATAGCTGCGAGCTTTTGAAGCATGATTTTCTCCAAAAAGTCGAGTGAACGGTTGCTGCTTTCTTTGAGTCGACGGGAGTAGATTTTCAGGAATTCGTCGTAAAGGGTGTTTATCACGAAGGCCGACATTTCAGGGTTCCCAGCTTCAAATTCAATCGTGATATAATCGCTGTTCGCCAATCTGTAAATGGAAAGTTTATCCAGTAGAAGTGAATGACTATATCCCAGTTTTTTCAATAATTCGTATACTTCCGCTTCCTGAGGGATCCAATGGGAAAGCTCAATGCCCTTATTATACTTGTCGTTAATCAGGGCAATCGTTTTGCGTTTGGTATCGTCATCCAGTGACTCGAGTACTTTAGGGGACGGCGTATAGGCCGAATCTGGATGCGCTTTCAAATCGTGTATCAACAGGCGGTATGAAACCTGGTCCAACACGTTTTTTAGACGCATTAACTGAATTATATTGTCAAATCTGCGCCCGATTTCTTGGTCTTGTTCGTCCTTTTCACTAGCAATGATTTGATCCGTCTTATCAACTATCCCGGTGGCTACACGACCCTGCGAACGGTAAACATCCGGAAGCATTTTTGCCAGAACCCAGGCAGCAATCATCGTGATCAAGGGAACGAGGATTAGAATGTATAGTCGTTTCCGCAGAAACTTCAAAAAATAAATTAAATCTTTCATTTGATATCCTCTAATGGCTGGCCTAATAGTTCTTCAAGACTTGCTTTTGCGATGAGTACATCACTTTCTGCACTGATTTTGGATTGAAGACGATTCGATAAGTCGAGTAAGGCATTATTGTAAGATTCATAAGTCAACTCCCCCTTTTCAAAGCGATGCCGTACATCTTCAAGTCGGCTTTCCGCGTCCAAACAAGATTGGGAAACCACACGGTACATAGCTTTCGATTTGGCGTATTCGAAGTATCTTTTTTTAACTTCAGCTTCTAAATTCAAAAGATACGTTTCTTTCTCAAACTGG
>JBAYRB010000240.1:0-5006 GCA_041676905.1 Spirosomataceae bacterium | reverse complement strand
GGATTGTACTTTTTTTCATGCCCCACCGTGGTCGACGGACCATGACCGGGGTAAACCGTTACCTCTTCTGGTAAAACAAAGATTTTCTCTCGAATACTGCGTAACAGTGTAGGGTGATCACCCCCTGGAAGATCCGTCCGACCAATGCTTTCCCTGAATAGAACGTCCCCCGCAATAAGTGTTTTCGACGGCGCATGGTAAAACGCTACATGCCCCGGAGCATGCCCAGGTACAAACAGAATTTCGAGCGTCGTCTCCCCAAAAGTAATTTCGTCACCCTCTTCAAACCATTGATCCACCTCTGGTTCTTGATAGTGAACAAAACCATAATGCGGTGCGTACACTTTTACGGATCTCAGTATGGGTTCTTCCGTTCGATGCAAAACAAAGGGGATTCCCCAACGCCTTTTGGCAAAGGATACGCCCAGGACATGATCCACATGGGCATGGGTATTAGCTATCCATTTAGGTACTAACTGTTCAGATTCAATAAACGATTCGAGCCGATTATCTTCATCCTTACTATAATTGCCCGGGTCCACAATTACAGCCTCTCGGGTTTCGTCATAGATGATATACGTATTCTCTCCAAAGGGATTGAATGTAAATACGGCGATTTGCATCATTTATTTCTTAAACTTTTTGTACGTCGATTTTCAGTGCGCAAGTTAAGAAGAATAAACTGCACTGCTAACCATTTTAACCTGCCGGTTCGCTGCTCGAGCTAATCACAGAATCGACCCTAGGCATTTATTCATTTTTTTAAGTAAATAAGTGTATTTTTGAAGAAATTTAGACGAACTGGGATGTGCAGTGTTTCGAGGTGCAATAAGGTGCGGCCATCTCTAATTGGTAAATCACGTATAAGTTTTCTGATTGGCCTTGTCGTTTTCAAAAACTATTTTTTCGCCCTCTCAACTTCAACTTCTATCGGAAGGTGACGAAAGGGTGTTTACAGAGTTTTACGAACACTATTATTCTAAAATCCGCCCCTTTGTATTCCGATTTACACGTTCGGAATCGGATACGGAAGAAATAATGCAGGAGACTTTTGTGAGAATTTGGCTTTCGAGAGACCAACTTCCTTCGATTGAGAACGTGGATGGCTGGATCTATCGCATTGCTTCACGAGAATGTCTAAGTCATTTAAGAAAGACGCAAAAAGACCCGGTAGTGTCCAGCCTTAATCACAACGGATTCGACCAGACCGTCTTGTCGAGCGACGGTACACCGTTCGAAAAAGTTGGCGTTGAACAAATGCGGATAGCCGTCGAAAAGTTTATTGATTCTATGCCGAAACAGCGAAAAAGAATCTATAAAATGAGTCGCGAAGAAGGTTTGAAACCCGCTGAAATCGCCGCGATTTTATCGCTCTCTGTAAGTACAATTAAAAACACCTTGTCCACTTCACTTCGAGATCTCCGGCAATTTTTGTTGTCGATGGGTTTTGAAAATCTTACGATGATCTGCTGTATCCCACTTTTTTACTAATTTTTTTCCCTCCATTAGTACGTTTCACTGAAACCTGCTTCTATGTCGATAGTAGCTATTCGACATAAAGCAATATGACCCGTCAAGAACGAATTTACCATTTACTTCAACTAAAGTTAAATGGCTCACTAAGTGCCGAGGAGGCTAAAGAGCTAGCTTCTTTTGAGACGGTAGAGCCCGAGCTGACGGCGGCTGCCTTGGCTGAAGTCATGGCCTCACAACTCGAATCGGGATTATATGAGCATGACCCCGTGGATCGGGAACAAATGCACCAATCCTTGCGAAAAATATTGAATATCGATCGTGCGAGCGAAGAGGACTTTAGACTTGGTGAGCGGAGAAATTACAGGCTTTGGTTAGCAGCTGCCATGGTAACCCTACTGGTTAGCCTGGGAGTTTATCTGATTTTCCAATCAAATCGTTTCGACACAAACTACGCTACCAACCACGCCAAAACCCATATCCCAACGAATTACGTACGAACTATTCTTTTACCCGATAGCAGCTTGGTCGTACTCCAAGCGGGTAGTACACTTCATTACTCCGAACCCTTTGGATCAAACGCCCGTCAGGTTGAACTGGTCGGCGAAGCCTTCTTTGATGTTCACGCCATCAAGAATGGACGAGAAAAAATACCCTTTGTCATTTATTCCGGGGGGATAAAAACCACCGTGTTAGGTACCTCTTTCAATATTAAAGCTTACCCCGATCGGTCGGATGTCATCGTTTCTGTCTTATCGGGTAAGGTAAAAATTGAGGACGAAACCCAAGTGCTAGCCATTCTTACGGAGGACCAACAAATTTCTTATAGCCAAGGTAAAGTTGAAAAAATTGAAACGCTGCCTCTGGTCGAAAAAACCATTGAATGGGCTCAAGCGGACCTTGAGTTCAAAGGTGAAACGTTTGAAGAAATAGCCAATCTTTTAGAGCGACGTTTTAATGTATCCATCGATTTTGGCAATGAGGCACTAAAAAATTGCGTCACCATTGCTTCGTTCAGCGGTACTGAAACCCTAGAAAATATATTGGAAGTACTCTGCACGCTCCGCAATTCGCATTACCAATATCATACTCCGACCCAAATTATTATTTCGGGGGAAGGTTGCTGACTGTTAACCAACCTCTTATAAAATCCTGTCCTATTTCAACGTGAAGACTTCATTTCAATAAAACTCAATTCAATTAGCTCGTCTATACTTCTGTTTAAACAATCTAACAATTTGTAGTTATGCTAATCTTTATTCAAAAACAACTCACAAAAATTCTGAAGAAGCCACACCCCTGGCTCAGGAGCATCGGGGTTTTACTCATGGTCATGACCCTTAGTTCCCCACACATCACACGGGCTCATGTTGTCTATGAGCAAGAACTCAAAAAGAAGAAAATCGCTATCGAACTAAAAAACGCCACCTTGAGCCAAGCGTTGGAAAAAATTGGTAAAGTGTCGAATCTGCGCTTTGCTTATGCTCTCGAACAGGTCGCGCCGTATACTAATATTACAATTTCTCAAAAAAACCAGACTATCGAAAATCTGCTCAACGCTGTTTTATCAGGTACTGATCTTATCTACAAAAAAGGAGCAGGAGGCACCATCATCATTTACCGAGATGCCCCCGCCCTTCCTGAACAAGAAGTTCGTCAGGAGCACGCCAATGAAATTCAAACCCCGACTAATTTGCAACGAGTGGAAGGTACCGTCAGAGACGAAAACGGTGAAGGCCTTCCAGGGGTTAGTGTATTAATCAAAGGGACGCAAACCGGGACTGTTACTGATGTCGAGGGCAAGTTCTCATTGCAAGTAGAGTCAGCTACCGATGTGCTGGTTTTCAGTTTCGTAGGATTTGTAAGTCAAGAAATTACCGTGGGTAATCAAACTTATTTCGACATTACCCTGGAGACCGATATTCGCAGCCTTGATGAACTAGTCGTGGTTGGCTATGGTACACAGAGAAAAGTAAACTTGACCGGAGCGGTAAACGCTGTAAATGCCCGGGATTTGGTCAATATGACTTCCTCTAACCTATCAAACACCTTGGCAGGTCGGGCACCGGGTGTAAATGTAACCAATACCTCCGGCTTAGCGGGTGCTACTTCAAAGATTCGCATCAGAGGTGCTTTTGGGGAACCGCTGTTTGTGATTGATGGCATCGTTCGTGACAAAGCTGCTTTCGATGCCTTAGAAGCTGCCGAAGTAGATCAGATGAGTTTTCTTAAAGATGCGGCTACGGCTGCCATTTATGGTTCTCGAGCAGGCAACGGGGTAGTCTTAGTTACGACCAAAAAAGGAGGTACTGGAAAGCCGGTGTTTAATTTCCAATCGAATTACACCACCGGTCGGCCAACGATGACGTTATTGTCCGATCTCACAACGGCAACCGACGAGCTGATCTATCAAAATCGTGTGGCAGAGTTTAACGGTACTGCGCTTCCGAATGGGCCGACCGAATTTGAATATTTTAAAAATCGCAGCTATAACGTTCATGATTTTATTTGGCGAAACCCTTCGAATCACCGTCAATCACTTAGTGTTTCGGGAGGGAATGATCGGATCTCCTACTATTCATTGCTAAGTTATAGGGGTGAAAAAGGCTCTTATAAATCGGTAGATCACGGGAAAGTGAACCTCCGCAGTAATGTGTCAGCCAAAATCACCGATGATATCTCCCTGGATCTAAACATCGGAGCAAGTCAACTGAACCTGGATCGCTTTTACTGGCCATTTACGGGCGATGATGATTTCGACGTTTCAGACCTTTATCGGGTTACGTTCAATTGGCCTAAGACTTACCCCTTCTATACGGAGGCCGATGGTACACCTGCCAATTATGTCACCGATTATCCTGTACAGACGCCCATGGGAAGTTGGTTAGCTTGGAGCGTGATCGACCAAGTCATTGGCAACCGTTATATCCGCACCAGGGAACGAGAAATGAACACCATTTTATCGTTAAACATCGACCTCGGCAAGCACATTCCGGGTTTGTCTACTAAGGTTTCCGGAAGCTATATAGCAGAGGATTACCACCGCAAGAAGTTTCTAACTTTCCAGAAGAACTATGTGTTTAACCAGGCCGATCCAGAAGGAAACCGCTTTATTCCAGCACCCCAGATCCTGCTAAAACGAATACGTTTACATTTAGCCAAAACCAGCCTTTTATGAGCTATGAGTTGAAAATGGACTGGGCTTATCAGTTCAACTGGTTTGTCAATTACAACCGTACCTTCGGTAAGCATGGAATCGAAGCGTTGGGTGTATTCGAACAAGCCGAAAATGGGGGTACACGAGCGAATTCTCGCGCCGAAAACCCTATCACTACTTATGACCAAATGTTTGTTTATCCGACGGATCGGGAAATGCGTGAAACCAATGCCTGGGAAACTGTCGGGGCTCGACAATCATACATAGGCCGATTAAACTACAATTTCGATGAGCGGTATATAGCCGAATTCTCATTCCGTTACGATGGTAACACGCTGTTTCCGAAGCACAAGAGATGGGGCTTCTTTCCGTCCTT
>JBAYRB010000239.1:0-5015 GCA_041676905.1 Spirosomataceae bacterium | reverse complement strand
TTTATTTTTCCTTTTCGCTGTCTATCTGTTCTGTGTCGAAACGAATTTCCTGTGGCTCATGGGTCGAATGCCATCGGTGGAAGATCTTCAAAATCCGAAAGTTGCTCAATCATCGCAGATTTTTACAGCCGATGGCGTCTTATTACGGCAGTACTATACGGAAAACCGTACGCCGGTCGACTATGACGATCTACCGCCCTTACTTATTCAGGCGTTGATTGCAACGGAAGATATCCGGTTCCATTCTCATGCCGGAATCGATCCGAGAGCTATGGGAGCCGTTGTTTGGTCGCTGTTAACGGGTAATACCGACCGGGGCGGGGGAAGTACCCTCACCCAGCAGCTCGCCAAAAAATTGTTTCGTACCCGGCGGGAAGGACGGGGATTGCTGGGGAATGTTCCCGGACTTGCAACCTTTATTTTCAAGACCAAAGAGTGGTTAACCGCCATCAAACTGGAAAGAAATTTTACCAAGGAAGAAATTCTCACCCTTTATTTGAATACGGTAGATTACGGTCAGAATACATATGGTATCAAAACCGCTGCTAAAACGTATTTCAGTAAAGAACCCGCTGAATTAAACCTCGAGGAGGCTGCGGTATTAGTAGGCCTGCAAAAAGCAACCACGACCTATAACCCTATTCGTAACCCAGAACGCTCCCGCGCGCGGCGCAATGTGGTGCTAGCACAAATGGCTAAATATAATTTCATTAGCCAAGCCGAACTCGACTCGCTGGTGCAACTCCCGTTAACGCTCAATACGAATTTTGAACAGCCTTTCGATGACTCATATGCCAGCTATTTCATGCCCAATGTCATCCGTGAGGTTGAAAAATGGTGTGAAGAAAACGACTATGATTTGTATACCGACGGTTTACGAATTTATACGACCATCGACTCAAGGTTACAAGCCTATGCCGAAGAAGCCCTAGTGGAGCGCATGCGTATTTTACAACGGGTGTTTGACGTTCATTGGCGCGGTCGCAATCCCTGGGTCGACGATAACGGACAAGAAATCGAAGGGTTTCTCCTGGATGCGATGAAGCGTACACAGCGCTATACTACCTTGAAAAACGCACTTGGCGATAATGAGGATTCTTTGCAAGTGTACCTCAATACACCCGACTCACTCGTGGTATACGATTGGAATACAGGGGAAAAGCGTCCTGTCTATTGGAGCCCCCTCGATTCGTTAGCCTATTATAAGAAAATACTTCGCGCAGGGCTGATGTCTATGAACCCATATACCGGTCATATTAAAGCTTGGGTGGGTGGACTTAACCACGAGTTTTTCAAATACGATCATGTGAAACAAGGCAAGCGCCAACCCGGTTCCACTTTTAAAGCCTTCGTGTATGCTGCGGCCATCGACGATTCTACTTTCAATATGAGTCCTTGTGATCGGATGGTCGATGAGCCTTTTCAAAAAGAGTTAGATACCGGTCCGGACGGAAAGAAAAGCTATTGGCGACCGCGAAATTCAAACGGCTATTTCTCCTTCGCAAGTTTGACCTTACGCAGGGCTATGGCTCAATCCATTAACTCGATTGCGGCTGCGCTGACCGATAAAATCGGTCCGGAAACGGTGATTAAGTATGCCCATAAACTGGGAATTACTAGTAAATTGGATACGGTGCCTTCCATTGGCCTGGGAACCAGCGATGTATCCTTATTTGAGATGGTAGGTGCCTACAGTACCTTTGTCAATCAAGGACGCTATACGAAACCCCAGTTGGTCGCCCGTGTCGAAGATCATACGGGAAATGTACTTCATGAGTTCATCCCCGAATCTCACCAAGCCATAAGCCCCGAATCGGCCTTCCTAATGGTCCATATGCTCAAAGGTGGCGTACAAGAACCTGAGGGCACCTCACGGGGATTATGGAATTTCAACGTTTTCCAAAATCGGAATGAAATTGGAGGGAAAACGGGAACCACGTCCAACAATTCAGATGGTTGGTACATCGCTGTAACCCGAGAACTCGTAACCGGCGCCTGGGTAGGTGGTGAGGACCGAGCGATTCGATTCAGGTCTACCCAGCTCGGACAAGGTTCCAAAACAGCCTTGCCCATCGTTGGACGCTTTTTGGAAAAAGTTTATAAAGACAAGGCTACGGGAATCGAACCAGGCCCCTTCCCTACCCCGACATTTAAAATTGAAAAAGACTATCGAAGTTGTTTATATGAAGAGGAAGAACTCGAAGATACTTCAGCCGACTCAACGCAAACGAAAGACATTATACAAGAACAATTGGAAATCGGGCCACCTCCGCCCGTGTTTTAACTGAATGATGCAGCAAATTTTAACAACCGTTCTAAACTATCTCTCTAAACATCGCTGGCCTGGTATTCTTTGGACAATGCTAATTTTGGTAGCTTGCCTGTCGCCATCGTCCGGCATACCCAAAGGCCCGTCTATCCCCGGTATTGACAAATGGGTACATATCGGTCTATTCGCCATATGGTCCGGTATCTGGACGAGTTTCCGCTCGACGGATCCCACCCAGGGACAGCCCCTACCATTTTGGAAAATCATCATCGTAGGGGGAGCACTAGGACTAGGTATTGAATTCATGCAAGAATTCAGCGCTTTGGGAAGAGCCTTCGAATGGATGGATTTGTTGGCCGATCTAACGGGGGTAGTGCTTGGCTATTTCATTCGCCGATCGATGCTGGGAAGTAACCCAATTTCCAGTACGAGGGATTAATTATTTTTCCGGACTTCGGCCACCATACGGCTTCCCGCTTTCTCCGACGCCCCCGGAGGACCAACCAGTGAGGCTAATTCCTCATAATCGGCCAAAAGCTGCTGATGTTTCGTGCCACCAGGTAAGATTCTACGGAGTTCGTCAACTAGATTAACGGTATTGAATTCGCCCTGGATCAACTCCCTCACCATTTCCCGACCGGCGATTAGATTTACCAAGGATATATAAGGGACGCGTATTACCCTTTTGGCGATTTGATAAGAAAGATTACTGGTACGGTAGCACACGATTTCAGGTACCTTGAAAAGGGCAGTTTCCAGGGTCGCCGTTCCTGAAGTCACCAAAGCAGCACTCGCAACGTTCAGTAGATCATATGTACGATCAAAGACGATTTTTACACCGGGTAAGTTGTGATAAGGTCGGTACAATTCGGGATCGAGGCTACTGACCGCGGCGATTACCCATTCATAATCCGGAAATTGATCTCGCACAGCTACCATCGTTGCGAGCATACCTTTCAGTTCTTGTACCCGACTACCGGGTAGCAGGGCAATGATAGGCCGGTCGGACAAGCCATGTTTCTCACGAAATACGGGGTCAGGTTGAAAGGAGGCTATGGCGTCCATCAAAGGGTTGCCCACATATTCAACCTCGTAATCAATTTTTTTATAGAACTCAATTTCAAAAGGGAAGATCACATACATCCGGTTGACGACCTTGCGAATATTCCAGGCACGCTTTTCGTTCCACGCCCAAACTTTAGGGGATATATAATACAGAACCTTGATCCCATGTTTTTGGGCAAAGGCCGCCATTCGAAGATTAAAACCGGGATAATCGATTAAAATCAAAGCATCCGGTTGGTAGGCAAGGATATCCTTTTTACAAGAGGTAATGAGTTTCCGGATGGTGAAGATATTCCGAACTACCTCGGCAAAGCCCATAAAAGCGGTGTTACGGTAATGTTCCACCAACACCATCCCTGCCGCCTCCATCAGGTCGCCCCCCCAACCTCGAAGTTGGGCAGACGGATCCTCCTTCCGTATCCCCTTAATTAAGTTTGCCCCATGAAGGTCGCCCGATCTCTCACCAGCGATGAGGTAATATTTCATTGTTGCCTACCTGAGGTGGAAAATCTGACCGAGATACCCCTAAATCTGACTGGGAGCTACTACTCACCGTAGTATTCCACAAAATTTTTGGGTGTTTCGATCAACTTGATATAATGTAATTTCGCATTCGGTGCAGCCTTTTGGATCGCCCGCTCGAGAATTTTCCAAATCTCTACGATGAAGATTTCACAGGAAGCCATCTTCCCTTTCATGAAATCGACATCTATATTTAAATTGCGATGATCCACCTTATCAATGACCTCTCTTTTGATGATTTCACCGAGCAATTTCAAATCAATTACAAAACCCGTATCCGGATCAGGCACCCCTTTGACCGTGACGATTAACTCAAAATTATGTCCGTGATAATAGGGATTGGCACAGGGACCGAATACTTCCAGATTCTTTTCCGCACTCCAACTATCGTTGTAAAGTCGGTGCGCTGCGTTAAAATTCTCCTTTCTACTTACGTATATCATTACATTCCGGACCTATTACGCCCTTCTCTAATTTTGACCACAAAAATAAGTCTTTTCCTATCCGCAAATCGGTAAACCTCTTTTTTTATTCCATTAGGGAAAAGTACCCATTGAAAACGGATTCAAATTGGAACGATTTTACTATTTGTGATCGACGACTTTATCCTTAATTTTAACCCAAACCAAACGTCTATAATTCCCGACTTTATGCGAATTCGAAATTTTTTGCTCAGACTTTTTGCCCTCTTTCTGTTGTATTATCCGACTTGGAGCCAGCAAACTTTCCCTCAAAACGGCGCATTCGACGAACGGCCAGGGATTTATGCATTTACAAACGCGACCATCGTAGCAGATCCCGCAACGGTTCACCAAGAGGCCACCCTGCTCGTCGAAAACGGACGTATTTCGGCCCTTGGCAAGAATATCAATTTGCCAAAAGGTGCCGTAATAATCGATCTAAAAGGAAAATACATCTATCCCTCATTTATCGAATTACTTTCCTCCTACGGCATGCCCGAGGTCAAAAAGCCTGAATCGAGCGGGCGACAAGCACCCCAGATGGAGTCAAATAAAAAGGGAGTCTTCGGATGGAACCAAGCCATACATGCAGAAAGAAGGGCGGCTGAATTGTTTTCGGTTGACGACCCCAGTGCCTCAAATTACCGTAATATCGGTTTTGGTACGGTTCTCACCCATTATGCAGACGGCATTGTTCG
>JBAYRB010000238.1:0-5031 GCA_041676905.1 Spirosomataceae bacterium | reverse complement strand
ATGAATTCCTTAAAAAATTGTTGGAAAGGAATCAAATGGGGAATATCAAGTTCTCCTATCACAAGATACTTAATAGCAACCAGGGTAAATCGTTGGTCGACAATGTTTCGAACCTTCTGGGCAATCCGTTTAATGTGGTTGTTTATAATTTCGTGGATATGTTGAGTCATGCTCGGACCGACATGCAGATGATTAAGGAACTCGCTCCTGACGATGCCGGGTACCGCTCCTTGACCCGAAGCTGGTTGATGCATTCCCCTCTTTTGGACTTGCTAAAAAAGTTGTCTGAAAAAAAAGCACGGGTAGTAATAACCACCGACCACGGTATGATTCGTGTTCAGAAGCCTGTTAAAATTGTAGGCTACCGCGAAACCAATACGAATTTGAGGTATAAACATGGTAAAAACTTGGGTTTTGACGATGGCCACGTATTTGTTTGTCGTAAACCTGAACGGTTTATGTTACCCAAACCGCATGTTTCTACTGCCTATGTGTTTGCAGAAGAGGATTATTTCTTTGCCTACCCCAATAATTACAATCAGTATGTTAATTTATACCGTGATACCTTTCAGCACGGCGGGGTTTCGATGGAAGAAATGATCATCCCCTTTGTTGTTATGAAGGGTAAATAAAATCAATCGGGGTAAAGGAGGTAGGTTTTTCTTTTCGCTTTGAAGTTGTCAAGATCTGCTTCAAAGCTTGCCAGGATTTCCTCCTCCGATTTCCCATCTACGATCATTTTTCGGACCTGATCCGTTCCGGCTAGTTTGTCGAAGAATGAGGTACTGGTGAAAAACTTAGACTTATCCTTCGTCTTATTGTAAAACTCGATTACATAGCGTAGCGTAAACCCCAGATTTTCAGCATCAATCTTAGATAAATCATATCCGTAGCATAATTTGTCTTTATTGACAGGGTTTTGGGCGCCCGGTTTAGGCACCGGTGTAAACGAATAGGGTCCATACGCGCTATTTCCGGGAGCTCCGATGACCTGAAATTGTAAATCCGTTCCTCTTCCTACACTGACAATAGTGGGTTCAAAGAGACAAATGGAAGGATATAGCCTAATCGATTGTCGATTTGGGAGGTTAGGAGAGGGTGGGACCGGCAAGTCGTAAGGCATATTATGGTTGTAATTTTCGCACGGGATAATGGTTAAGTCACATTTAACTCCATTTTTTAACCAACCTTCCCCGTTGATCATAGCCGCTAATTCTCCAATCGTGAGACCGTGAACGACGGGGACTGGATTGAGCCCGACGAAGGAAGCGAATTTTCGATCAAGAACTGGACCAGCAACGTAGTCTCCGTTGGGGTTGGGGCGATCGAGTACCAGGACCGGCTTGCCATTTTCAGCACAAGCTTCCATCACGTAATGGAGGGTACTCGGATAGGTATAATAGCGAACCCCTACGTCTTGTATGTCGAATAATACGATGTCAAGGTTTTTAATTTGTTCGGGAGTAGGTTTGTAGTTCGCACCATATAGGGAGATGACGGGTACACCCGTTTTTGCATCTTTACCGTCGGTAATTTTAGCGCCTGCATCTGCGTCCCCTCGAAAACCGTGCTCCGGACCGAAAATGGTAGTCACATTTATTCCCAAACTCAACAAAGAATCAGCCAAATGGGTTGAATTGGGAAATAGGGTGGTGTGGTTGACTACTAAACCTACGTTTTTGTTTTTTAGTAGATCGAGATATTGATCCATTCGTTCAATCCCCAATACGAGCTCCTTTATCGAGTTATCGTCGGTAGCTCTCGCGGCTTGGTTTTCTTGCTCAGACGTTGGGCGTGCTTGGCAGCTAAACAAGAGGCACGTATAGAGTACGATTGCGAGCGTGTTTTTGCCTTTATAGCCTAATTTATGAATTAAACTTTCCGGTTGTCGAGACTTGTGTGCCATTTTAAGCGAAGACGATAAATGTTTTATTAATTTTGCTAACTGGGAAATTTCTCTCTGTAAATATAGTTTTCCTTTTGCGATTCTCCTTATTTATATCCAGGCGTGTTCGCCATAACCCTTCAGGTTCGTTTTCCGCAACGGTTTATGTGATCGGAGTGGCGGGGGTTGCCATTGGCATTATTGTGGCCATTCTAACATTTGCGGTTCTATTTGGCTACAAAGACGCGATACAGCAAAAGGTGTTCCTTTTCGGTTCTCATATGCGCCTGACGAAATTGATATCGGGCAATAGTTTATATGATGAAGCCCCTATTGCCGAGACGGAATATCTCAATCGAACCTTCGCAGAAATACCGGAACTTACTCGTTGGCAGGGTATTATCCATAAATCGGGTGTATTAAAAACCCCATCGGAGATGAAAGGGGTTATTTTCAAAGGGGTCGGGAAAGATTATGATTGGGAACGGTTCCGAAGTTGTTTGGTGGATGGGGATTTGCCCGACTTGGTTCGTTCGGTTCAGGATACATCCTATACTACGGAGGTCGTTATCAGCAGTAAGATTTCAAGGGAACTCATGTTGTCGGTAGGTGACAAGGTGTTAATGTATTTTGTGCAATCACCACCGCGAGTTAGGAATCTCACCGTAGTGGGGATTTATGAAACGGGATTGGTGGAGGAGTTTGACGACAAGATGCTCATCGGTGATATCGGTTTATTACAACGGATTAACAATTGGGATCCCAGTACCGTGGGAAGTTATGAGCTCTATATTCGCGATTTCGCCGATCTTGACAACGTTTATCGAAAGGTCTATGATGAGATGCCTCCCGATTTATTTTTAGTAAAAATTACGGATTTACAAAGACTGTTATTCGAATGGCTTAAATTGATGGATACAAATACTACGGTACTCATTACCTTAGTACTCATTGTAGCCTGCTTCAATATGATATCGGTTTTGTTGATCATGATTATGGAAAGAACGCCCATGATCGGATTATTAAAAACACTCGGAAGTTCCAACCAACAAATCCGACAAATTTTTTTCAACATTGGGTTACATATCCTATGGAAAGGTTTGCTTTACGGAAATTTGATTGGAATCTCTCTTTGTTTGATTCAAAAATACTTGAAAATTGTGCCTCTTGATCCCGTGAATTATTTTGTGGATACCGTACCTATTTTGATCGATTGGCCAACTATAGCTTGGATAAATTTAGCGACTATCGTCATCGTAGGGCTAATAATTTTAATTCCTACCTCCATCATTTCGAGAATTCAGCCTGTAAAGGCACTGATCTTTAAAAAATAGCCTTAACGCCATTTAACCGTGGTGAAAACGATTGACTGATAATTGTCTTTTTCATAAAGGACACCGATGCGTTTAGAGTCGATTTTCACCAGATCGGAATAGGCAGAAAAAGCGGATCCTTTGTACCCTTCCGGACTCTTGGCGATGACTAAATTTTTAAACCAGCTTTTGCCATCATCGTTACTAATCCGGACGGTGAGGTTATCGCGACGAGTCTGGTGGTTGGCGTTACAAAATGCGATGTGATCCTTGCCTTTCAACCGACCTAAATACAGCAGACTACCCTGGTTTACGGGGTCGGGCAAATTGGTATCATGATCACTTTTCGACCAGGTCGATCCACCATCCTCACTGATAGAGACGATTCGATAGCGTTTTTCGCCGTTTTGATCCCGGCTGTTCATCATGAGCCTTCCCCCCGAAATTTCGGCCGCAGTCGATTCATTACTGCCCCATAACGGTACATTTTCACTAATTTTAAAGGTTTTACCATGATCGTCGGTGTAATAGCCATGGGCTACATAATCGGTGAAATCTTTCTTAGCATCCCCTTCCGAGTGGTTAGCGGCGACGAAAATACGCCCTTTATAGGGACCATTTTCAATTTGCATTGCGTGCCCAGGTGTATTGGCATAGGTGCGCCAATCTTCGGGAAAATTGTAGGCGGGATTTACATCGGGTTGTTGAATCTTGTGGGTTTGTGCAGTAATGTTTACCGGTGTACTCCAAGTTTGTCCACCATCTAGCGACGTTATATACCATACTTCGCGATATCCTTTTTTCATGCGTACCTCGTATTCATGATTATTTCCGGTATTATAAAACAGAAAAATCCTTCCTTGAGGGTAGGCGGGATCCATCTTGTCAACCACGGGAGCAGGGTTTCCTGCTTGTAAATTTTCGTAATCGACAACCACTTGTAGCGGTGACCAGGTTTTGCCGTTGTCGGTACTTCTTTTCAAAACGATATTTATATCCCCGAAATCGCCCGAACCCAATACCCGTCCCTCCGCAAAAGCTAGTAAGTCGCCTTGGGGTAGCTGAATAATAGCAGGAATTCGATAACTTTTATGCCCTTCCTCTCCAGCTATAAACACTTTGGTTTCAGGGTTTTGTGCCTGTATTTTTCCGATGTAAAAAAAGGTAAGTAACAGTAACGTTAGAAGGTTCCTCATCGTCCAGTCGGTTTTAAATTTGTTTCAAACTTGTCGTTTACTACCCTCATCAGGGGACATAACAAAGATCGCTAAAATGGATGACAGATTTGTGGATTATAGGGGAATGTTTCACTGATCTTTGAAACCGTTTACTAATTGACAGAGCGCCGAAATTTTTATAATTGAAAGATTTATTCGAACTTAGAATAAGACAATTGCGCTTTACTCATCACTATCCTTCAATATACTTATAATTTGGAAGTTATCCTCATACCCACCCAGTATAGCGACCATGCGAATTTCCACCCTAAGAACACTTAGCATCGCCTATTTATTGGCGCCCAATTTAATTTTTGTAGTAGGCTGGTTTAAACCTGTCTACGCAATTCCTGTTGGGTTGATTATGTTAACCCTATTTGCGTTGCAGGCAAAAAAGTATACCCATACGGCCTTTGAGGATGACCTAAGTTTTAAAGAACTAGCTTTATTCCTTGGTATTGCATTCCTTTGGACTTTCTGCAGTGGGACGGCGGGATTGAGTTTTCAAATTATTGATTATCGGACCCACAATGCCAAATTATTTGACTTGTATCAAAATCCTTGGCCTACCTACTTCCCGGAAATACAACAATATGCGTGTTACTACTTTGGCTAT
>JBAYRB010000237.1:0-5034 GCA_041676905.1 Spirosomataceae bacterium | reverse complement strand
CTCAGATATCCAAGTTTCCTTTTCGTATTTCCGAGGCGCGGCACATTGGCGAATAACGGCTTCGAAATTGTGGTTAATACATACCTCGAAGACCTTTTTATTCAGTATCGGCCGTAGCGATCGGCTGGGTTTATAGGAGTCTATGGGTATGATCGCGCGAGGATCGGGTGAATACCAATACAAGGTGCCATCTTTTTCCGCCATTGGAAACACCCCGTGCATATAACCGTATAATAGATCGTCTGTTGATACTTCCTTCATAGGAGACTTTAAACCCGGCTCACTACCGTCATGTCTGTCAAAATACGCAAAAATTATAGGTTAAATGAGGGCATTTCGACATTTTTAATCAGATTATAAAAATTTTTGCTACTGGATAGTGTTTGATAATATTTTTTTAGCGACCTTTGTACACATTTCAATTTAGTTTGAATCGATGAACAACAATAGCTCATATAGCGTTTTTCATACTACACCATTTCGATTCAGGCCGTAAGGCCAGGCTTATCTCTTTTGCCTACGCGGCAAATATTCTCCGTCTTTACATTTTATACTAACAATTTAATCCGTGGATTACGGATGGGGTTTTTTATCCTGTTGTTTATCGATCCATGAAAAATTCTGAAAAATTCGGCCATCAATTTATCGTTCAGATCGCGAACGAAGATCATCTGCACTACGCGGAAACCATCTGCGCTGAAATGGAGGAGAGTGCCAAAAAGCGGGGGACGGGTATAGCCAAACGCTCACCGGTTTACCTGATGGAGAAAATGGTGGAGGGAAAAGCGATCATTGCTACCCATACCAATGGGGATTGGGTCGGATTCTGTTATATCGAAACCTGGGAGCATGGGAAATTCGTAGCGAATTCAGGGTTAATCGTACATCCTGACTTTCGCCAGAGCGGGGTAGCCAAAGCAATTAAGAGAAAAGCTTTTGAACTGTCTCGTCATAAATACCCCGACGCTAAGATCATCGGGATCACGACCAGCCTTGCGGTCATGAAAATTAATTCAGACCTAGGCTACGAACCCGTAACTTTTAACGAGCTTCCCGTCGAAGAAGGATTCTGGAAAGGCTGTGCCAGCTGTGTCAATTATGACATTCTTACACGAACCAATCGCAAGAATTGTCTTTGTACCGGTATGATGTACGTTCCACCGTCTAAAAAAGAAGAAAAGCCTAAGGGTACTTGGGACTTCTTGAAAGAATCTGCCTTATACGAGCGCCTTTTGCGTATCAAGCAAAAAGTTATGTTGAGGAAAAACGAAAGTAAAAACAGCAAAAAACAGTCGGAGACCGTACCTGTGGATTAATCCCAGCGACTGAAACACATAAATAATTGAGGCCTCTCCGAACTGTTTGTACAGAAATTCGGAGAGGTCTTTTAATTTTGTCAAATAATCTGCACAAGGCCTAAAAGCCTTTCATAAATTTTGATCAAATGTCTCAACCAAAAGTAGTTTTAGCATTCAGTGGAGGACTGGATACCTCATTTTGTGTCAAATATCTAAGTGAAGACCGGGGCTTCGACGTTTATTCTGTTCTCGTTGATACCGGTGGCTTTTCCGAGGAAGACTTGAAAAGCATTGAGCAAAATGCTTATTCATTGGGCGTAAAAAAACATACGACCATCGATAAAACGGAAGCCTACTACAATGAATGTATCAAATACCTCATCTTTGGGAATATCCTGAAAAACAATACTTACCCATTGTCCGTCAGTGCTGAAAGGATTTTTCAGGCAGTAGCAGTTGCCGAATATGCTCGCGAAATCGGTGCCAATGCAATTGCTCATGGAAGTACCGGTGCCGGCAATGATCAGGTTCGCTTCGATATGGCTTTCCGCATTATTGCACCGGATGCTGAAATCATCACTCCTATCCGTGACTTGAAGCTTTCAAGGGAGGCCGAAATCGAATATTTGATTAAGAAAGGTGTTGAAAGACCCTGGCATAAATCGACCTATAGCATCAACAAAGGTTTGTGGGGTACGTCAGTCGGAGGGAAAGAAACCCTGACCTCAGATCAATACTTACCCGAGGACGCCTGGCCAACGCCCGTTTCAAAAACCGAACCCGAACGAATTTCCCTTCAATTTGAAAAAGGCGAAGTAATCGGATTAAATGATACGATTTACGATTCTCCAGTTCAGGTTATTCAACAGTTAACAGAAATTGCCCAACCTTTCGGCATCGGTCGGGATATCCACGTAGGAGACACGATCATCGGTATTAAAGGACGGGTTGGCTTCGAGGCTGCAGCCCCCATTATTTTAATAAAAGCCCATCATACCCTCGAAAAACATGTTCTGACCGAGCAACAGCTATACTGGAAAGAGCAGTTAGCCAATTGGTATGGCACCTTGCTTCATAAGGGGCAGTTCATCGAACCGGTGATGCGTAATATAGAGGCGTTTTTAACCGATACGCAAAAACATGTGACCGGGAAGGTCTTCGTCTATCTGGCTCCCCATCGTTTCCATATCGAGGGTATTACCTCGCCTTACGATTTGATGTCGCCAGTATTTGGCAGCTATGGTGAAATGAATAATACCTGGTCGGGGGAAGATGTGAAAGGGTTTTCTAAAATCGCATCCAATCAAAATGTGATTTATGAAAAAATAAGGGAATTCGCTGAAAAAAAGCAATCTTAGGCATTCTCTGTAAATTTTGTCCGGATAGACGTGCCCTGTTAAATCCTCGGGATTATTTCCCGGCATGGGTCCGTTTATCTCTAATTTGATAATATATGAACACTACTCAAAACCATCTGATACAGGTCGGTATTGTCGGAGCAGCCGGCTATACAGGGGGTGAGTTACTAAGAATTCTTATCAACCACCCCGGCGTCAACATCGCTTTTGCACATAGCAATAGCCAGGGAGGAAAAAAAATTTACGAAGTACATACCGATTTACTGGGCGAAACCGACATGGAGTTTGTCAATAATCCCATTCACGAACTGACGGGTAAACTCATTGTTAACGGGGTTTTATTCCTTTGCTCGGGACATGGTGCTTCAAAGAAATTTTTCGCAGAAAACTCTATCCCCGACCATATTAAAATCATCGATCTTAGTACCGATTATCGGGACGAATCGGAAGATTTTATTTACGGACTTCCGGAACTGCAGCGTGAAAAGATCAAAACCGCAACCAAGATAGCCAATCCAGGTTGTTTTGCTACGGGTATTCAACTAGCCCTGTTACCCCTCGCATCGGCCGGGCTACTCCATCATGAAATCCATGTCAGTGCCGTAACGGGAAGCACCGGGGCCGGACAAGCACTTTCCCCGACGACCCATTTCTCATGGCGAAACAATAACCTGTCGGTCTATAAGGCGTTTACACACCAGCATTTGAAGGAAATAAATCAAAACCTAGGCAAATTACAGCCCGGGTTTAGCCAAGCCATTCGATTTATTCCCTATCGTGGAGACTTTACGCGGGGAATTATTGCAAACGTTTATACATCTTTTTCAGGATCGAGGGAGGAAGCCATAGCCTTGTTCCGTGACTTTTACGCCGAACATCCATTTACCCATGTAAGTGAGCAGCCCATCGATCTAAAACAGGTTGTAAACACCAACAAGGTGTTTATCCATCTTGAGGTTCACGACGGACAATTGCTCGTGACTTCCATCGTCGACAATTTAACCAAAGGAGCCTCTGGTCAGGCTGTACAAAATATGAATCTCATGTTTGGGCTTCCTGAAACCATGGGTTTACGTTTGAAAGCACCCGTTTTTTAAATTTATCCTGCCATGTCAAAACTATTTGATGTCTATCCACTTTATGATATAGAGCCTGTCAAAGCACAGGGGAGTTACCTTTGGGACAAAAATGGCGTTCAATATGTAGATCTATATGGCGGTCATGCGGTCATCTCTATTGGCCATTCCCACCCCTATTATGTCAAAAAACTGACGGATCAACTGAACAATATCGGCTTTTACTCCAATTCAGTACAGATCCCCCAACAGGAAGAGCTAGCTGAAAAATTGGTAGAACTCTCGGGAATGGCTGATTACCGCTTATTCCTTGTCAATTCTGGGGCGGAAGCAAATGAAAACGCGTTAAAACTGGCATCTTTTCACAACGGAAGAAAAAAGGTAGTCGCTTTTAAAAAAGCCTTTCACGGTCGTACAGCTGGGGCGGTTGCGGTCACCGACAACCCTTCTATCGTGGCACCTATCAATTACAAAGACCATGTTACTTTTCTTCCCTTCAATGACGAATCAACGCTGGAAGAGGGGATCACAGAAGAAACCGCCGCCGTTATCGTAGAAGGAATACAAGGTGTAGGAGGTATTCAGGTGGCTAGTGAGTCGTTTTTGAAAGCGTTACGTAAACGATGCGATGAAACAGGGGCTATACTGATCCACGATAGCGTCCAATGTGGATACGGCCGTTCAGGAAAATTCTTCTCGTACCAATTTAGTGGTATAGAACCCGATTTAATTACGATGGCCAAAGGAATGGGGAACGGTTTTCCTATCGGTGGAGTTCTTATAGCGCCTAAATTTAAGGCGTCCTATGGCTTGTTGGGCACAACTTTTGGCGGCAACCATTTGGCATGTGCCGCAGGAATAGCCGTATTAGACGTCATTAAAAATGAAAGTCTTTTGGAAAATGCCCAGCGCATGGGTACCTATTTATGGGATGGTATAAAAGCTATCGGTGGTTACAAAGAACTTAGAGGACGAGGCTTAATGATTGGTATTGAATATGACTTTCCCATCAAAGAGCTTCGCAATAAACTTCTTTTTACCCACAGGCTTTTTACCGGAGTAGCCGGAGCAAATACGCTTCGCTTACTACCCTCCTTAGCTTTGGGCAAAGAAGAAGCAGACCGTTTCCTGGAAGCATTAAATCAGGAAATCGGCGCAATTGTCTGAAAATTAAAAAATGCAGATTCTGTGCTATTAAGACACAGAATCTGCTCAATCCATTCTCCTATTCTCTATGAATCATTTTCTTTCTGTTCACGACGTAGATAGTATAGACCGCTTGGTTAACGAGGCTATTAAAAT
>JBAYRB010000236.1:0-5047 GCA_041676905.1 Spirosomataceae bacterium | reverse complement strand
TAATCACATCCCAAGTCCTCCAACATCTTAGCACCAGCTACCATATCTTCGCAACCTAGGTTGTCGCCCATTACTTCTACGCCATAGTCTTTCCCTGCCTGTACGACGCAG
Source organism: Spirosomataceae bacterium (assembly GCA_041676905.1). GTDB lineage: Bacteria > Bacteroidota > Bacteroidia > Cytophagales > Spirosomataceae > Ravibacter. The sequence goes on along the minus strand of JBAYRB010000236.1, from coordinate 4,936 downwards.
TGTATGGTTTCTTCGTGGGCACGAGCCATGACCACTACATGGGTAGCACCGGCTTTGGCCATCATTTCAGCTTCCAGATACCCCCCATCCATGGTTTTGAGATCTGCTACAATGGGTACATTAGGGAATGCTTCTCTTAACTTACGAACGCCGTGCAACCCCTCTGCTAGTATTAGGGGAGTTCCAGCTTCCAGCCAGTCAACGCCAGCTCTTAAGGCCATTGCTGCGGTTTCTAGTGCTTCGTCGATGTTGGTTAGGTCAAGAGAAATTTGAACGATTGGTTTCATTTAAATGTGTAATTGAAAAGTTAACTGATAAATATTAAGAAGTGGAACGTTCTGTGGTTGTGACCGCTCTGCTAACCGAGCGAGGTCGTTATTGGAAAAATCACATTCAGAAAGTTTTTTACTAAAGTTTTATAAAGATTTTTTTTCTGTAGAGCCATAAGCAGGGCAAATAACAGATGGCTACGAAGGTGACAGCGTACATCAAGCTGGCTAACTTTGGCTCAAAACCTATCTGGGTGAGAAACTTTGTACCCCATCCATTGATCGTATCCCCCCCTAACTTGGCTTGATAGAACACTAATGAAAGTAGATCTCCGAGTACATATACTGTGATGGCGTTCATTCCGAAAACTACACCAGTTTTAGCATAGCGGGTATATCCTTTAAGGTCGGTCAAATAATGACTCGCACCTAGGACGAGGAATGCAAATCCTGAAGTGACCAATACGAAGGAGCTGGTCCAGATATTTTCATTGACCGGAAATAGCAATCCCCAAAAATACCCCAGCGTGGCCATTATTATTCCGGTGATCATCAACCAGATGGGTCTTTCCCATTCGATGAGCTTGGAGTTTCGCAGCAGATACCCCGCCATCATACCGGTAATACAAGATACGAACGAGGGGAAAGTGCTCAATATACCTTCGGGGTCCCAAGTACCTTGCCACATTTTTCCGGGTAAATATTTGCTATCGATCCATGCCGCAAGATTTACTCCTGGTTCGAGCATTACTTTCCCGTAACCGGGTGTAGGAATGAGCGTCATAACTAGCCAATAGGCCACCATGATGAAGTAGCCAATAATGATTTGTTGTGTCCGATTGGTATATAAGAACAGAAAAGCACACACCAGATAGACGATAGCGATGCGATGAAGCGTACCTGTCCATCGTAAATCCCCGAAATTGAAATCGGGCAGCATATTGAGGAACATTCCCACCGCGAATATCTTGAGCGAACGAAGGATGATTTTTTTGTGAAAGGATGATTTCGGCACTCCCTGTTCCAGTTTTGGGGAAAAGGCAAGGACGATGGAAGTTCCTACAATAAACAAGAAAAATGGCGCTACGATATCAGTAAACGTCAAACCATTCCATTTCGAATGTTGTAACGTACTGTAAACAAAATTTTCATTTCCAGGGAAATTTACCATCAGCATTGCCGCCACTGTATAGCCGCGCATACAGTCCACGGAAAGTAACCTTTTAGATGAATTCATCACATTATCAATGCTCCTTAAAGTCCGCCTAGTGGGGTTTCGGGAAAGGCTTAAAATCGTTGTACAACATTAAGAAATCGCTCATAAAGCAATGGTATTTTTTATACGGTGCCGAGTATTAATAGGGCTATTACATTGTTCGTGATATTTATGAAAGGAATGTTTAGAATTACCTATTTTTTACTTTTTGCATTGGTATTTGCCTGTACACGCACGAGTCAAGAAAACCAGGCTGGGTTTACACCCATCGCGGTCAGTTGGTCCTTGGTAAGCAATTTCGCCGGACCCAATAGTACCTTTGAAGCAGGGTTTACAATTAATAATAAGAGCAACATCGAATTAACGGATAAAAACTGGGCGCTGTTTTTCAGTATGCAGCCTCGAATGATCCACGAAAATCAAACGCCACAACCTGCCATCCTCCAGCATCTCAATGGCGACTGGTATAAAATGACCCCTGAACCCGGTTTTCAATTAGCACCGGGTGATTCGGTAGAAATACGTTATTGGGGTACGGAGGGGATCATCAAGGAAAACGACGCCCCACTAGGTCTCTACTTTGTGTTTTATGATGAACAAGGAGAAGAAAGGGAAATCGCGCAGGTAAACAACTATACCATTGGTGAGTTTACGACCCGAGAGCAATTGCTTCGAGATGAAACAGACCGATTAGAACCTCATTCCACGGCAAAAATTTATCGTCAGAATAAGGGCATGTCGGAGGTAGCGGCTGATTTGGTGAAACGCATTATCCCTAGCCCCAAGCAGTTTCAGTTGACGAATTCAACCTTTAAGTTAAACGATGGTTTTTCAGTAGCGTTTTCAGCTAATCTAGAACAGGAAGCCCGTTTTTTAAGTAACCACTTCCAATCGCATTTGGGTCTCAATTCCCAGCTAAAACAAGGCGATACACAGGGCGATGTGGTGTTGAAAATCGGGACTATTGCGGAAGGCGATGAGGAAGCCTATCGTTTGACAATCAACGATAAAGGCATCGAAATCACCGGTAGTGACCCAGCCGGCGTTTTCTACGGGATTCAAAGTTTAATTGCCATGGTCCCGGTGGAAAACTGGAAATCAAAATCCAAGAGCATAGACCTAGAAGGCGTTTCGATAGCGGATGCTCCAAGATTTAGTTTCCGCAGTATGCACCTGGACGTCAGCCGCAATTTCCAAACCAAAGAAACCGTAATGCGGATCTTGGATCTGTTGGCGTTTTATAAGATTAATCACATGCTTTTGTATGTGACGGAGGACGAAGGTTGGCGAGTAGAAATCGAAGGACTTCCTGAATTAACCGAAGTGGGCGGTCAACGTGGTCATGTTTCAGGGATTGAAGCCAACGCGTTGCATCCTTCCTATGGTTCCGGACCAATTCCCTACGAAAAAGGAAAACACGGCAGCGGTTACTATACAAGAGCGGAATTTATTGAAATTCTAAAATATGCAAAGGAACGCCACATTACCATTATCCCGGAATTAAATTTCCCTGGACATGCCCGTGCAGCAATTAAGTCGATGGAAGTCCGTTATGAAAGGTTAATGAAGGAAGGGAAAAAAGAAGAGGCAGAGGAATTTAGATTAATTGATCCAGATGATAAGTCGGAATACCTTTCCGCGCAGTTTTATAAGGATAATGTAGTTTGCGTAGCACGGGAGTCGGTCTATCGTTTCTATGAGAAAGTAGTAGATGCCTATATCGACATGTACAAGGAGGCGGGGCTAACCTTGAAAAAGTTCAATATAGGTGGGGACGAAGTGGCGGAAGGAGCTTGGACCAAATCGCCGATGGCTGCCAAATTGCTGGAGGAAAATCCATCGATAAAAGATCCAAAGAATCTACATATTTACTTTTTAAGAAAGCTACTGCCCATCCTTCAAAAAAAGAATATCGAAGTACATGGTTGGGAAGAAATTGCGCTGGAGAAGAATGAAAAAGGGGTTTATGTGCCCAATCCGGAATTCGTTGGCAAGGGTGTCGTACCCTATATTTGGAACAACCTTTTCGATCTTGATTTGGGTAACCGCTTGGCAAATGCCGGATATCCGGTGGTCTTATGTAATGTGACCAATTTCTACATGGACCTGGCGTACAACAACGATCCCAAGGAACCCGGTGCTTACTGGGGCGGATTTGTAGATGCTCGTGCCAACTGGGAGTTTGCCCCTTACGATTACTTTAAGACAACTTTCGCCACCCAAATGGGGGAACCGCTCGATTTTTCCAAAGCTGAGAGATTACGTCCCGAAGCTCGTAAAAATATCATTGGCATAGAAAGCCAACTTTGGGCTGAAACCGTTAGAGGAAGAGATCTATTGGAATATTATATCCTGCCGAAAGTAATAGCCTTCTCTGAAAGTGCCTGGGCATCGACCCGTACCTGGGAAGACATCGAAAATGCAGTCGAACGGAAGAAACAGGCTGATATTGACTGGAATATTTTTGCCAATCGTCTGGGTAAAGTTGAACTACCTCGATTGGCCTATTGGAACGGTGGATATAATTATCGTGTACCGCCTCCCGGCGCTATCATAGAAGATGGTATGTTAAAGGCCAATACCGAATTGCCCGGCCTTTCCATACGCTATACCACCGATGGAAGTGAACCCTCAATAAATTCTATAGAATACAGCGAACCCGTTGCTATCGACTTGAAAACCATCCGAATTCGGGCTTTTGACAGCAGTGGTCGGGGGAGCCGTACCATTGATTTGAAACACTAATACTTGGTTTAATTAACGACATAGTCCACGAGGAAAGGTATACCATGGTTTGTAACCTTCCTTCCGATTAGAAAAACAAAATGAATATAGTAGTAGACTTAGGTGCAACCAACATACGCGCCGGACTGGAAAAAGATGGGAAAATATCCGATGAACGTTCTATTGTACTGGAGAATAAAGATTGCCTGGAGGCGACTTTAAATCAATTGATAGACTTTTTAAAACCTTATGCACAATACGATATTCAAAATATAGGTATTGGTGTACCATCCGTCGTTGATGTCCATAACGGAATCGTTTATAATGCAGTAAATATTCCCTCCTGGAAAAGAGTAGAACTAAAAGATATCCTGGAAGATGCATTTCGCATCCCGGTGTATGTAAACAATGATGTAAACTGTTTTATTCTCGGTGAACATCGTTTCGGACTCGCACGTGCGTACCAATCAGTTGTAGGGGTTTGCATCGGTACCGGTATAGGAACAGGCGTCATCATTAATAATAATCTGTACAGTGGCGCCAATTGTGGTGCGGGTGAACTTGGTCATTTGCCCTATTTGGAACACGATCTGGAATACTACGCTTCGGGGAATTTCTTCGAACAACATTATGGAATTACGGCTATAGTAGCTTCTAAACGGATGCAGCAACAACCCGAGAACACCCAACCCATTTGGGACGAATATGGGGGACATCTGGCACACGC
>JBAYRB010000235.1:0-5064 GCA_041676905.1 Spirosomataceae bacterium | reverse complement strand
TTATGTTTCGGTTAGATAATAAAAACGCGTTGATTACTGGCGGCGCCAGTGGGATTGGTTTATCCATATCCAAAGCATTTGCCAAACAAGGGGCTAATATTCACATTTTGGAGTTAAATGCTGAAAATGGACAAAAGGCAGTGGCTGAACTTGCCGATTTAGGGTATAAAGTGACTGCTCACGTGGTCGACGTTTCCAAGCAAAAGGATGTCATTGCTGTGGTAGAGCAAATAGCTGCCTCGGAAAAAATCGATATTCTGGTGAATAATGCTGGAATTGCCCATATCGGAAGGGCTCATACGACCAAGGAGGAGGACTTTGATCGGGTGCTGAATGTCAATGTAAAAGGGGTATACAATTGTTTGTATGCAACGATTCCCCATATGATTGCCGGTGGTGGAGGGGTCATATTAAATGTCGCATCCATTGCAGCTACGGTGGGTATTCCGGATCGATTCGCTTATTCTGCGACGAAGGGAGCGATTTACACCATGACCATTTCGGTGGCGCGGGATTATCTGGATGAAAATATACGTTGCAATAGCATTTCGCCTGCCCGTGTCCATACGCCGTTTGTAGACGGGTATTTAGCAAAGAATTATCCGGGTCGTGAACAAGAAATGTTTGAAGAACTTTCTAAGACGCAACCCATAGGACGTATGGGAAAACCCGACGAAATCGCAGCCCTAGCTGTATATCTATGCTCTGAAGAAGCTGCGTTTATAACCGGAGCCGATTACATTATTGACGGTGGATTCGTGAGACTGAAATAATCGATTTTAACCCTAGCCGGATTTAAAGAATTTGAGCAAATAATTATCTTTTAACTTACTTAATTCAATATGAAACTGTTTCGTTTTGGGGCTTATGAAAATGAAAAGCCAGGCGTGTTACTTTCTGATGGTCGGTTCCTAGATGTATCCGCTTTTGGTGAAGACTACACAGAAACTTTTTTCGCTACCAATGGACTTGAGCGTTTGGCAGAATGGGTGGAGAAAAATGCAGACACAGCTCCCATTTTAGAGGAAGGATTTAGATTTGGATCCTGTATAGCACGCCCTTCCAAAATTGTTTGCATTGGATTGAATTATGCTCGCCATGCTGAGGAATCAGGCGCAAAAATCCCAACCGAACCCATTATATTTTTTAAGGCTACCTCCGCAATGGTAGGTCCTAACGACGATGTTATTATCCCTAAAAATTCAGAGAAAACGGACTGGGAGGTCGAATTAGCAGTAATCATTGGTAAGAAAGCAAGTTACGTAGACGAGTCAGCAGCGTTGGATTACGTGGCTGGATATGCTGTTCATAACGATTATTCTGAAAGGGCTTTTCAACTTGAAAGAGGCGGCCAGTGGGTAAAAGGTAAAAGCTGTGATACATTCGCTCCGGTAGGGCCTTACCTGGTTACTACTGATGAAGTGGCGGACCCTCAAAACCTTAAGTTGTGGTTGTCAGTGAATGGTCAAAAATATCAGAACTCTAACACCTCTGATATGATCTTCAGCGTGCGTTATCTGATTTCCTATTTGAGCCAATATATGACGCTCCTTCCCGGCGATATTGTGACTACCGGAACACCGGAAGGGGTAGGTTTGGGAATGAATCCACAGGTATATCTGAAACCAGGTGACGTGGTAGAGTTGGGAATTGAAGGGCTGGGAGAGCAAAAGCAAATTGCCAGAGCCTGGGGGAAATAATTGGCTTCTAGTTCCGTAAATTTTCATCCCATTTTGGGTGGCCTAGTTAATCTAGAATTTTTTTGTAGTTTCCAGGTTGATAAGGGATCGGAAATGGGTAAGTTCCGAGATAGCGCAATGGTATTAGTTGGCCGACAATTGGAGAACCGATACCATTAGCGCTTTTCGACGACAGCTACGGCCGACAGACATTAAAACATTATGCCCCTAAGGGGTAAACTGGTGCGTATCATGATGAATTGGGGGCAGTTATTGTCTGCCAAACGATGGGGAAGTAGTAAGGTGGTTGACCATGAGGAGGCAAGATCTGAATTTCAACGGGATTATGACCGCTTGATATTCTCATCGCCATTCCGTCGTCTTCAGAACAAAACGCAAGTGTTTCCTTTGCCCGGAAGCATTTTCGTACACAATCGATTGACGCATAGCCTGGAAGTAGCCAGTGTAGGCCGTTCGTTGGGACGAATTTTCTATAATAATTTCAAAAAAGCCGACCCACAAGTCGACTCGCGACTTCCATTACTATCAGAGATAGGAAATATTGTTGCGGCAGCCTGTTTAGCGCATGACTTGGGAAATCCTGCCTTCGGACATTCGGGGGAAGCAGCCATTTCGCATTATTTTCTAGAAGGGGAGGGAAAGCAATATAAGGATGCAGTGTTGCCCACCGAGTGGACTGACCTGTGTAAATTCGAAGGAAACGCTAATGCTTTCCGAATTTTGACGCATAATTTTAAGGGGAAAGGACATGGAAGTTTCTCTTTGACCTATTCTACCTTGGCAGCGATTGCTAAATATCCCTGCGACTCCATTATTGGACATGAAAAAGGCAATATCCATCGGAAGAAATACGGCTTTTTCCAAGCTGAACAGACTGCGTTTAGGCAGATTGCCGATTCACTTGGTATGTCTCGGGACGAAGGAGAGCACTTAAGCTACAAACGACATCCATTGGTTTTTTTGGTGGAAGCAGCCGATGATATCTGCTATAATATTATCGATCTGGAAGACGCACATCGACTCAAAATACTATCCACGGAAGATGTAGAAGCCTATTTAAAAAACGTTTGTAACGACCCGGGTATAGAAACAAGACTTGAGATTATGGATGATGCAGAAGCCCGAATCGGTTTGTTGAGAGCCAAAGCAATTAGCCGATTGGTAGGGGAATGTTCAGAAGTGTTTCTCAATAATCAGGAAGCTATTTTAAAGGGGAGTTTCAATGCAGCCCTATTGGATTGTGTGAGTGAACCCTATCTAACAGCAATTCGTGACATCAAAAAGATCTCGAGAGATAAGATATACAACCACCCCACCGTTGTTCAGATTGAAATCGCGGGGTACAAGGTCATCGGAGGTTTATTGGAAGAATTCGTACCAGCCTATTTAAACGAAAACAAAACCTCGTATCAGAAAAAACTCGTTGACCTGATGCCTCGGCAATTTTACACAGACCAAACAAACGTGTATTCCAAAATATTGTCGGTGCTGGATTTTGTTTCTGGTATGACAGACCTCTATGCCGTGGAGCTATATCGACGAATTAAAGGCATGACGTTCCCTTCAATTGCGTAAAGGGAACTTTATTAGATCTACGTTTGCTTTTAAAGTAAATTCAGTTATGTAATGCGGGGAGAGCGATGGAATCGGAACATGTAGTCATATCGAGGAAAAAGCCGATTATCCCGGTAAGTCAGGAGTTAAGAAAATACCTTCGGACCTATCAAAGGGAGAAAAGACTGCCCATTTCCTACCATGACCTGATGCAATTCAACGAGTCGTTCCCTGTGCTCGATAAATTTGACCGGGATACCCTTTGGCAGAGCCCTATGTACGCACCTCTGGATTTACAGCGTATACACGAAGGGCTGAAAATGACCTATGCGATCCTCAAAGCATCGGGAAATCAACGGTTGGTCGAACACAAATATATCGAACGAATCGACTATTGTATGTTCGGAAACTCCAATCCGTTTCGGGTCAAGATTGTAAATAAGTTGAACGATATTTACGATTATTTCTACATTAAAAAAGCCGATACATCCCGAATTTATGGACTAGAATTGGAGGAGATTCTGACGCCGAATCAAGTTAATTATGTGGTGGATGGGGAGACTTTGGTAGAAGAGCATATAGCAGGGATACCGGGAGACGTATTTGCAAAGACCCGTCTGTATCACCCCGATTACAACATGACACGGGTAGCCAAGGAGTTTGTCAAATTCAACGAACGCTGTCTGATAACATTACTCGGTGATATGCGGGCTTACAATTTTGTGATGCAGATTACGCCCGACTTTGACGACTTCCAATTTAAACTTCGTGCAATCGATTTTGACCAACAGTTTTACGAGGGGAATCCCAAAGTATACATGCCCCAATTTTTCAAGGAAAATTACCCATTTGTGAAACTCGTTATGGAATTTCTTACTGAGAAAACCGTAAGACAATACCAACAGGAGGAGCATTCGTCGATACTTTATCAGGTACGTAGTGAGCGTCATCGTTTGGCCGCCCTTCGAGACGTTTCTATCCAGGATTACACTTCCACGCCAGAAAAAGTAGAACAATTGAGAGTTGGTTTGGCGGAACATTTTGGAGATAAGAAATACCTTCAATGTAAGTCGATGGGCCAAATCATTGAGCTCAATGTCAAGAACGTAATCCGCAATGTAAAGCTTTAAGCATTCTTAACTCTTCCATTTCAGAAGAGCAATAAACATACTATCACTACCAACCAAAATACCGTTTATTAGTTGTTTATGGATTATCTCCAATGGGTAGCGCTCGGTTAATGACTTCACCACTGCTTCATTTTCCTCCCTAAATACGGAGCAGGTGATGTAGGCGAAAATTCCGTCGTCCTGAAGATAGGGGACCACATTAGAAGAAATGGTAAGCTGTTTTTCGGTCCATTTTTTTAGCGATCTTCTTTTGAAGAAATAAAACTGTTCCGGAGTTCTAGCCCAGGTGCCACTTCCACTACAGGGCACATCACAAAGGATAAGATCAAATTTTTTAGATCCAATGGACTCCAGGATTTGCCGGCGGTCGGTGAGATCCAAAACCTGGGTGGAAGGGATGTTGAGATGGTATTGCATTGCACGTGCAATTAGATTTCGAAGAATACTTTTTCGAATATCCGTGGCTAATATTTCAGCCTGCGGCAGATTATCTTTCAACATCAATGATTTTCCGCCGGCACCGGCGCAGCAATCCCAGACTGCCTGTGTTTTTTGGGACGATAGGTTGGTTAACAGGATACTAATACTTTTTTGAGATGCCCAGTCTTGTACGACGTAACTGTCGGCGGGCAAGAGGCTACTCACGTCCGTTTGCCCGGGTATTTTGATGCATTTCCCCT
>JBAYRB010000234.1:0-5087 GCA_041676905.1 Spirosomataceae bacterium | reverse complement strand
TCCATTTCCACGTGATCGGGGGAACCGTGTTTAACCACATCTTTAACCGAAGGCCATAGAGCTCCTTCGTGGTCAACCAGCGATTTTACCATGGGTTTCCCGGCTAGTGGCCCCCAATGGTATTGGGTCCATTCTGAGGTCAGGGTTAAATGTAAACCTGCATCAATATCTTTATTCTCTTTTAAAAAGTGAACGAAACCGGGTACCCAACCACAAGGCATCATCACACTCACTGAATTGGCGACTCCTTCTGTCAATGCGCGGATGGTTCCCAGATTGGAATCATAAGACATTCCCGCATCATCAATGTGTAAAATCACCACTTTCTTCCCTTTCGGAAAACCTAGTTTCTCAGCATAAGTAGTAGATAGATCTTGTGCGTAGGCATTCAAACACCCCAATAAAGCGCCCAGTACCCAAAAGCATTTTTTCATTTACAATAAAAAATTTGGTTTCTTAAATAATACCGATTTCAGGGTGGATAATACTATTTTCATAAGAGGCTAGCGTCAAGAAATCGTTCCCTTGGTAACCTATGGAAAATGAGCAAATTAAGGCACTAAGTTGGTGAGAATAGAAGAATTACTAGTAAGAATATTAGTTTTTCTTATATAAAATATCGAATTTATACTTTCCTTTGTCATTTACCACCACTGGACGATACCTAAGCTGACGTTTGTAAAATTAAATTAACTCATCCTAATGGATAATGACAACATAGTTTGGAGGAGACTGAAGTCGGGGAATAGAGACGCCTTGGCTCAGTTGTACCAGCGCTATGTCCGGGATCTTTATAGTTACGGAAAGAAAATTACACTGGATGAAAAATTAATCGAAGACAGCATCCAGGACTTATTCGTAGATCTTTGGCAAAGTCGTGAAAGGCTTTCTGATCTTGAAACCGCGCGTTTCTACCTTTTTCGTTCCTTGAGAAGACGTATAGCGAAGGTGAAAACTCGGGATGTTACACAGGCCATTTCCGAACATGAAATGCATAATGCGGCCCCGATAATCGATTCCCATGAAACAGCAATCATCCTTCAGGAAGAATCAGAAAATACCTCTCATTATGTAAATCATTTAATCCAGAATTTATCGGGTCGACAAGAGGAGGCGATCATCCTCTATTTCTACCAAGATTTGAATTATGATGAAATCGCTGAAATTCTGTCCATCAATGAGCAATCTGCCCGAAATTTAATTCAGAGAGCATTGATTAAAATGAGGAATATAGCAACGTTTGCTAAAAATCCCTTGGTATTGTGGATTATGGGATTATTATACTAACTCGGTTACCCACCGCCCCGTCTGAAAAACTTTTCGTTCAATAATTGTTCTAAGTGATTGTGTGCAAGCACAATGGCATTCTGCAGTCCATTTTTTATCCCTTTGGAAAAAAGAAAGTAGTAAAAAAATCATCTGAAGTGAGTTAAAAACGGGTGAATGTTCCTCTTCCTATTTAGTGAAGAACAACTTTATCCTACGCGTTTTATCTAACCTTACAGATGAATCCTAAACCCACCTGTATTGAAGATCTTCTTAAAAACGGACTTTTTCGAGCCTGGGTGCTCGATCCGACTCCGGAGTTGAACGATTATTGGGAACAATTTTTAACTGAAAACCCCAATCTAAGTGATCTTGTGATTCGGGCGAAGAAGTATCTCCTGGGTATCCACAAACGAGTAGAATCTGATTACCCCGATGAAGCGGTGGTGGCTCGAATGTATGCTAAGATTGACGCAAGAATTGAGGAGTCTTACTTGTTCCTACCGTCAAAACGCAACCGAATATTATGGTTGGCGGCGAGTCTTTTCATCGGTGTGCTAGGGGTCACTGTTTGGTTTAGTTCCTTAAACCGATCGCCGGCAAATTATGCCAAATTGGTGAAAACAGCCGAGAAGGAACTTCAGGAATTTGTGAATAACTCGAAAGAAGAAATGACCATATACCTTCCCGACAATAGTTGCATCCGACTCAGTGCCGGAAGTAAAATTAGTTACCCCCGGTATTTTTGGGAAGGGGCAAAAAGGGAAGTTTATTTGGAAGGTAGTGCGTTTTTCGATATTACCGAATGCGCAACCATGCCGTTTTATGTTTATTCGGATGAATTGGTGACCAAAGTGCTGGGTACTAGTTTTCACATTCAGTCACACCCCGAAAAAGCAGAAGTTACAATAGCGGTGTTAACAGGGAAAGTGTCAGTCTCTACACGGGAAAGTATTTCGAAAGGCCAAATGGATGGGCTTTTGCTGACGCCTAACCAGCAAGCTTTGTTCGAACGGAAAACAACTTCTTTCAGGAAATCATTGGTTGCCAATCCGGTGATGCTTGTGAAGGCTAAGACAAGGGGAGAATTTGAGTTTGACGATACCCCGGCTTCTAAGATTTTCCAATCGATCGAAAGTTCTTACGGAGTGGAAATTGCCTATGACGAGAAGCTGCTTGGTAATTGCCTTCTTACGGCCTCTTTAACCGATGAAAATTTATTTGAAATGATGGACTTGATCTGTATGGCTTTAGGGGCGCGTTACTTTGTGGAGGGAGCGGAAATCGTGGTGATTGGTAATGGCTGTCCGGAATAAAATTAACGTTTATACACCATAACCTTCAACTTATAACATTAACCTAAATTAATAACAACTCATCCTATGAATACATAATGACAAGTAAAACGTCCAAAAAAAAGGCTGATGATGTTCGCACCATCATCAGCCACATTTCCCCTTGAATGCTTAACGACGCAAGCTGAGCGGGGAGTTTTTGCCAAATTTTTTACAAAAACCTAAACAAATGTATGAAAAATTATTTTCATAAGAACTACTGGTATATTCTTATGCGAATCAGTGGTATCCAACTGTTTTTGATCGTCTTGTTTTCCGGGGTTTCCTGGGCTAACATCACGGAAGCCCAGCAAATTCTGGATCGTCTTGTTTCTGTGCAAGCAGAAAATAGGCTTTTTAAGTCCATTTTGATGGATTTAGAGTCACAGGCTCATGTGAAATTCGTATATAGTTCCAGTTTGATTAAAAGCAAACGGAAAGTAACGGCCGATCTACAGAATGTTTCATTAAAGGAAGCCTTGGATCGATTATTGATCCCCAATGCGCTAGATTATCGTGTCTCAGGCAAACAAATAATTCTACGTCCTAGTCCTACGGTAACCCCTTTGCTCAATAAAAAATCCACACATCATAGCACCATTGATATTGGGGCTCTCAACCGGGAAGTGAAGGGAAAGGTCACCGATGAAGAAGGGCAACCACTGCCCGGGGTATCCATTATTTTAAAAGGTACGACGCAGGGGACCACCACCGACACAGAAGGGGATTTTTTAATTAGTGTTCCGGATGGGAATGTCACTTTGGTATTTAGTTTCGTCGGATTTAGTACGAGGGAAATTGACGTTTCTGCTCAAACATCCGAAATAGAAGTTCAGATGTCGGAGGATAAAAAGGCTTTGTCGGAGGTAGTAGTCATCGGCTACGGTACGACGCGAAAGCAGGATCTTACCGGAGCGGTTTCCGTTGTAGATGTTTCGAAAATGAAAGCGCAGCCGGTGGCAAGCCCGGTAGAGTCTCTTCAGGGTAAAGCTACGGGTGTACATATCATTAATGACGGTGCTCCCGGTTCAACCCCTCAAATCAGGATCAGAGGGTTTAGTACTATCAATAACAACGATCCTTTGTTTATTATTGATGGAGTGCCCTTCGAAGGAAAGTTGAGCTGGCTCAACCAAAGTGATATTGAGTCCATGCAAGTGCTGAAAGATGCTGCCTCAGCCTCGATTTACGGTGCTCGAGCGAATAATGGAGTGGTCATTATTACCACGAAAAAAGGGAAAGCCGGTGCTGCACCGATGATCACTTTCGATACCTATATCGGTACCCAGGTGCCACGGCGCGAAACCTTTCCCAAAATGTTGAATCCACAACAATTTGCAGAATACATTTATGCTTCCTTTAATAATTTGAATGACCCCAGTCGTAGACCTGGTCAGGGAAGTACAACGGGCACCAATTATGGTACAGGGTCAACGCCGGTTTTGCCAGAATATCTATTAGCCGGAACGACCACAGGTCATAATATTACGCCCGAACATACCGACCTGAGCAAATATAACTACAGCCGAAACCTCAGTACTTTTTACCAGATCACTAAGGCAAATAAAGAAGGTACGGATTGGTTCAGGGAGATTACCCGAAATGCACCCATGCAAAATTATCAATTGAGCGTTTCGGGGGGTGGGCAAAACTCGTCATATGCGGTATCCGGAGGTTATATGAACCAGCAGGGTACGATCATCCATACGGGTTTTGAGCGTTATACTTTCCGTACCAATACCCACTTCAGTATCTTTAACAATCGCGTTCGGTTGGGCGAGAATTTCCAGTATTCCAAAGTAATATCCAATGGGGTAGGGGTGAATCCCAATACCGCTGGTAGTTATCAAGGAGAAGGGTCACCCATAGGATTTGCCTATCGAATTCAAACGATCATTCCCGTATATGATGTGATGGGCAATTTCGCCGGGACAAGAGGCGATAAGCTTGGTAATGCACAAAATCCCGTAGCCCTACTGTACCGCGCTAAAGACAATAAAAGTCAAAGCCATAACCTTTTAGGGAATGTTTTCGCCGAAATTGATATCCTTCCGGAATTAACAGCTCGAACTAGTTTTGGGCTACGCTATGAGAATTACAACTCCATTTCAATTGGGTATCCAAACCCCGAACATTCAGAAGGAAGTGTGAATAGTTCATTGAGTGAAACCCATGGCTATAATTCGGACTGGACCTGGACCAATACATTAAACTATAAGAAGCAATTTGATAAACACAACGTTGGTCTGATGGTAGGGACCGAGGCGGTGAAAACCAACTGGAGGGATCTCAATGGAAGTCGGAATGAATTCTTCATTTTAGGAAATCTGGATTACTATTATCTCAGTGCAGGTTCCTCCAATATCAACAATTCCAGTAGTGGGAGTAAGAGTTCTCTTTATTCGCTATTCGGGCGTTTAGATTACGGTTTTGATGGGAAATATCTCCTTAGTGCTACATTACGGAGAGACGGTTCATCCAATTTCG
>JBAYRB010000233.1:0-5108 GCA_041676905.1 Spirosomataceae bacterium | reverse complement strand
GCTTTTTTCTTCTCTTTTATAAGTTGCTTTTTTCTTCATCTCTGTGTGCACTAATTTTGATTTGAAAATCAAAATTATGAGCACTCGGAATCGTCATATCTATCGAATCACCCTGGCATTCCTTACATGCTGGATGTCTCTCCATGCTTTCGGTCAAACCGGAATTAGAGGGCTTGTTACTAACCAAAAAAAAGAACCATTGCCCTTCGCATCGATATCAGTTAGAGGCACTTCGGTGGGAACAATCGCTAACGAAGAGGGTCGTTATGAACTGCATTTAAAGCCGGGTTATTACGAGATCGTTTTTCAATATTTGGGATATCAGGCTGGTATGAAAACGATCACCATTACCGATCAGATGGAAACTTTTGACGCAGTTTTAGCTGAGCAAATCTTGCAACTCAACGAGGTTAAAGTGGGCAAAAGTAAAGAAGATCCCGCCTATGCTATCATGCGTAGAGCCATCGCTAAAAGCCGTTACCATGCGCTTCAGGTCGACCGCTACAAAGCCCGAGCTTACACTAAATCATCCATCGTAATTACGGACCTTCCTTTAGAGTTTCTTTATAAAAAGGAGCTCGAAAAAGTAGCTAGCGAAGAAAATTTTAAGAAAGGCGTACCTATTCTTAATGAAACCGTTTCAGAAATCGAATTCCGTCAACCGAATATATACAGGCAAAGAGTAATCGCTGCTCGAAATAGTCAAGACAATAACCTGGCCAACCCCAACGAATATCTGCTAACCAGTTTCTACAAACCCGATGTCGTCCAAACGGTGTCCCCCCTTTCTCCAAAAGCGTTTTCTTATTACAAATTCGAATACCTAGGCACGTTCCGAGAAAATGGGGTGGACGTAAGTAAAATCAAAGTCGTCCCCCGAGCCTATGGAGATGGGGTCTTCAAAGGTGTCATTCATATCATCGAAGACCTTTGGGCGATTCACAGCCTAGACTTAGAAACAGTAAAAATGGGGATCGGGCTTAAAATTAAACAGATCTATGCCCCCGTACAGAATGTCTGGTTGCCTATCCAGCAACAATTTAATGCTGAAGGAGGTCTCTATGGTTTCAAAGCCAAGGGGGAATATGTGATTTCACAAACCTTCCAAGAACTCCAAATTAACCCCAACTTCCCCCCCGACATAGTCGTACTGGATCCCAAACAAGACAAAGAGGAGATAAAAGCCCTACCCCTCACAAAAAAAGAAATTCAGAACAAAGAAATCAGCGATCTCCTGAGTAGTGGCAAAAAGCTTTCCGCCAAAGAATTACGGAAGGTGGTTAAACACTTTGAAAAACAACAGTTGGAAGAAAAAATAGAAAAGGGGGGAGACGTCGACCTTTTCGAAAAACGAATTACTTCCACCGAAATTGACTCCCTTGCCACGCAACGAAACACCACATTTTGGGATTCCCTTCGAACCGTACCGCTCACCCGTAGCGAAGTAGAAAGTTATCAACGACTCGACAGCCTCCTTGTTCAAAAAGGGATTGAAAAACCTGAAAATATCAGCCAACCCGACACCACCCTAAAACCTATACGTAAAAACAGCAGTACCATCGATTGGGAAGGGATACTCTGGGGGCGTAGCTTCCGACTCAATAAAAATCGCACAGCCCGACTGACCTATACCTCTCCTTTTAGAGGGATACAAGTAAATACGGTCGAAGGTCTGGTGAGTGATGGTATGGGACTGGGGATACAATTCAACAACAAACCCAAAGCCCCTACATCAAAACGATATACGTTGAATCTGCAGGGCTCGCTACGATATTCTTTAGAGCGGAATAAGATTTCGCCCCGTGGAGTAGCCCAATTTAAAAAAGGACGAAATTCCTATACCATCCACGGAGGACGAATGACTGCCCAGTACAACGCTGAAAACCCGATTCCTTTTTGGTTGAATACGTTCACAACTTTACTTTTCGAACAAAATTTCGCAAAAATCTATCAGAAGGATATCCTACGTTTCAACTTCAACCATGTTCAACCACAGGATCATTACAATTTTTCTGCTTACCTCGAATATGCCGACCGTGTAGGACTGGGTAATGCAGAAAAGATGCACCGTTATCGCTGGATCGATTGGCGAAAAAGAGAATTCACATCCAATACACCGGAGCTCATAGATACAGACAGTGGCAACGATCGATTAATGCCTCGTCACCAGGCCTTCGTAATAGCCATAAATTCCAGCTATAAGCCTTTCCAAAAGTATAAAATTACCAAAGGGAAAAAAACCTACTACCGGGACGACAGTCCAGAATTTAAACTCACTTACCGGAAAGGTATTAAGTCCGTAGCAGGTAGTGATGCCGATTTCGACTTTCTAAGCCTGGGCTTGAAACACGGTTTCGAAACCGGCATTCGAAGTAAACTCTATTACCAACTCCATCTTGGTGCATTTCTCAATGCAAATAAAGTTCAATTCCCCGATTTCCATCATTTCCCCGGAAATCAGTTCTTTTTCCAATTTGGAGACCCCGTCGGAATTTTCCGACTCCTCGATTATTATCGTTACAGTACGGACAAGCATTTTCTGGAGGGACATGTTCTGGCAGAGTTTCGTCAACTACTCCTGACACAACTCGAGTGGTTTCGAAAATATGGAATCAAAGAAACCTTCCAAGTACATTTCTTGTCGGTTCCCCGACCTAAAGTAGCCCAAGATTCTAAACCAATTTCCGGTCAATACACCGAACTGGGTTATGGCTTCGACGTAGGAATAAGATTTCCTTTTAGAATAGAAATCATTGGCAGTTTCGAGGGCAAACAATATTATCAAACCGGCATCCGAATTGGAACCACCATGAATATCCCCTTTCAGTAATCCATAATTTAGGGACGGAAGTTTAAACAACTTCTTATATATTCATTTCTTCAAGCAGTATTTTACACCTTAACGTTCAAAATTCCTTTTTAAAATCTTTTATAACGATGGCAACGTTCCGAACAATTCCAGCCCGCAAACATGTTGCCCTGGTTGCTCATGATAACCGTAAAGACGAGCTCCTTGAATGGGTACTCTTGAACCGGGAAGCCCTCGCCAACCACGAATTATATGCGACGGGCACAACGGGGAAAATCATCGAATCCCACCTCAAACAACCCGTTACTAAGTTGCTAAGTGGCCCCCTAGGAGGAGACCAGCAATTGGGTGCTATGATCGCTGAACGAAAAATCGATGTAATGATTTTTTTCTGGGACCCTCTCTCGGCACAACCCCATGACCCTGATATTAAGGCATTATTGCGGTTGTGCGTAGTTTGGAATATACCCCTGGCTTGTGATAGTGCAACCGCCGACTTCATCTTTACATCACCTTATATGTCGGGCGAATATTCCTCGAGACAATCCGATTTCTCAGAGTATCTTTCCCGGAAAATTTGAACTAAAATCCCCCACTGATGTTATTATTGAGTAGTTAGTCATTAAAAATTTATAAATCTTGATCACACTCAATAAGGCATCGTTGTTCGACCCCGAACAGCTCGTTTCGGTCTATACTTATCCTGATTATATCGCACTCATAGAAAGTTTAGTAAAAGAAGGAAAAACCACCGGGCCATCACAAACCGAAGCACTCGCCCATTATACTAAATTGAATTTGGCCCGCATGCAGCGACTGAACAAAACGGTTCAAATCAAAAAATCACTGGAAGAAACCATAAAATCCATCCAGTCACCACAGAAATGGTATGTACTGACCGAGGCATGGTGTGGCGATGCAGCACAAAGTATACCGGTCATAGCCAAATTGGCCGAACTCAATCCCCAAATCACACTTCAACTTTTACTCCGTGACGATAATCCCGAAGTGATGGATCAATATCTCACCAATGGAGGAAGGTCCATCCCTAAGTTAATCGTGTTGGATGCAGACGATAATGAAATATTCAACTGGGGTCCAAGACCTGCAGGAGCTCAAGCGGTATTCAATGAATTCAAGAAAGAACCAGGACGCCCCTTTGCTGAATTGGCAGAAGCCATCCAGAAGTGGTATAATTCCGACAAAACCTATTCCATTCAGGATGAGATTGGCGAAGGGCTAAAAAAAACCAGTCGACTCCCCTAAAAACCACTATTTTTGCACAGGAGGTCTGTTGAAGACCTGGATTTTGTTATGGGCAGCTATTTCAAAGATATTTTCGAAGGGGTTAAATCCACGCTAACAGGCATGGGGCTGACCTTCCGCCATGCCCTAAATGCGCGAAATCGAAGAAATGCCAACAATGTCCAAAGTGGTGATTACTTCGGTGGACCGAACGGGATGGTGACCGTACAATACCCCAAAGAAACCGTGCCGGTTCCCGACCACGGACGATACCGCTTGCACAATGAAATGGATGACTGTATCGTCTGTGATAAATGCGCCAAAATTTGTCCGGTTGATTGCATCGAAATTGAACCCATAAAGGCTACTGAAGAAGTAGGCCGAGCTTCTGATGGCTCCGTGATCAGACTTTATGCAGCTAAGTTTGATATCGATATGGCGAAGTGCTGTTACTGCGGTCTCTGCACCACGGTGTGCCCTACCGAAAGCTTAACCATGACGAAAACATTCGACTATAGTGAATTCGATGTTCGTGATATGGTATACGCCTACAGTAATTTATCACCAGAAGAAGCACAAGAAAAGAGAGATTTGCTGGAGCAGTTCCAACGCGAGAAAGCAAACGCAAAAGAAATAGCTGCCAAAAAAGCTACCCCCGAAGTTAAAAAGCCGGCTTTTAAACCTACCATGAAACCTCATAAAACCGCTGTAACAACCTCAATGAATAATCCCGTAGTAGAACCTACAACTTCCACATCAAAATTCCATCCCAAAAATTGGGATTCGACAAAAACTCGAAACGCTGAAAAACCCATCTTTGTTTTTAATCCAAACCCTGTAGTACGCAGCACCGAAGAGGTTACAAAAGATATAATTCAAAAGAGTGGATTCAAACCAACGCAGAAACCTGTAGCAAAACCAGGATTCAGGCCTACCATGAAGCCTAAGTCGGCCGAATCAACCGAAGGAGCTACACCAACCCCAACAGCGGCTAAACCGGCTTTCAGGCCGACCATGAAGCCTAAGGCGGCCGAATCAACCGAAGGAGCTACTC
>JBAYRB010000232.1:0-5123 GCA_041676905.1 Spirosomataceae bacterium | reverse complement strand
TTTCCACCGCGATAGCCAGGCATTCCTTGTCTTCCGGACAAGCATGCATACGGGTCAGTTCGCTTTCTAGATCGTAAAGTGGTGACTCGGCTTGGTCGACCAGTATAAGTTTTTCGGGTTGAAATGCTAAAACCTGGCGGACTATCTCACTGCCGATAGAGCCCGCAGCCCCAGTGACCAGGATACGTTTGCCATGCAGATAGTCTTTAACATTATCGTTATTTATTTGAATGGGTGCTCGTTCCAATAGGTCTTCAATGCTGATATCCGCAATTTGAGAGGAACTTAACTGACCATTGATCCATTTTTCCACCGGAGGAACCACCCGTAAACTGATA
This sequence comes from Spirosomataceae bacterium, assembly GCA_041676905.1. Lineage (GTDB taxonomy): Bacteria > Bacteroidota > Bacteroidia > Cytophagales > Spirosomataceae > Ravibacter. Next base: position 4,785 of record JBAYRB010000232.1, on the reverse strand, counting down.
CCCAAATCCATAAATTCTTCGCTGATCTCATTTTTTTGGACTGTGGTGATGGTATGGATGGCAAAGATCAATTCCAAGTTTTTATGTTCCGACTTTTGAATGAGCTTTTTAGCATCCTCTCGGTCATAAACTTTAACGCCTTCAATGCGCAGTCCTCTTTTTTGAGGATCATCGTCAACAAAGAATAGTACTTTATAGGCCGAATCCAAATCGGTATTTAAGGCGTTTTTGGTAGCAATGCCCAGATTACCCGCTCCGTAGATTACAGCGTATTTGCGTTTTTTCCAGTTTCTGGAAAGACCGTGAAATAAATCTTTAATGACAATCCGCGTGCCGATCAGCCCTATAGCGGAAACACATAAGTCAATCGCCAGGATAGAGCCCGGGATATGCCAGAAATTTTCACCATGTCCTCCAACCCATCCAATCACCAATAAGGTTATGGTAGCCCCGAAAAGAGCGTTGAGGATATTCCGGGTGTCGACCATGCTGCTATGGCGGATGATGCCCGAATAAGTACGGAATGCCAGGAAGAAAAATACTTTAACTGCGAGGACGAGAAGAAGGTGGTATTTGAAAAGGCCGGTGTCTATATAATCTAATTCAAAATTAAAACGGATCACCGTTGACATCATGAAAGCAAAGATCACAAGCGTTGAGTCCATCAGGAGCACTACCCACCGGGAGACAAACCGGTTTCGGTAGTGGTCAATAAGTCGTTTCATTGTATGGATATCTATTAATCAGAATGTGGATTGTGTTTGTACGAGGATACAACCGATGTTAGTCTAGCGAAAATTGTATCAAACCGTCTTGTTTTTCGCCGTTGAAAATCTAACAAAAGTAACAAGTTGTTTGATAACTTGTTGAATTGCATGCAAGTTTCGTGCCATAAGATAGAAGAAGTAGAGTAAGGTTGCTGGTAATTTTTATAATGGTGTCCAAATAAAATGGGTCTATACATTACGTAATACGCATTCGCATCGGAATAATACTGTTTTTCATAAGGTTGAGTTTCTTGACGCTAATATAAGAATTTTTTAATTCATTCAGCCTCAATTCCTTCACAAGGAAAAAAAATTCACACTTTATGGGAAATGTGTTGAATGTGATGTCACCCTGATGCAGCATGTCACCCTGATGCAGAATGTCACCCTGAGGCTCTCGAAGGGTATTCCAGCGACGTAAACCGCCAATTTCACTCTGAGGTGGAATGTCACCCTGATGCAGCATGTCACCCTGAGGTTCTCGAAGGGTGTTCCATCGACGTAAGCTAAGGTATGTCATGTTGAGGCTTTGTCACTCTGAGGCGTGATGTCACCCTGATGCATAATGTCACCCTGAGGCTCTCGAAGGGTGTTTCTTAGACCAAAGCTTATTATTACAATTCACAATCCAACCTGTACATCCCCTCCATCAAACTCAGGGCAAGCCATTTCGAGAGCCTCATCGTGTGAACTTCGTGGCATCTACACCCCAACCCTTGATGCAACTTCACACACCCTCTCCAAATCCTTTTCAGACAAATTAGAACCCGACGGAAAACAAAGCCCACGATTGAAAAGATCTTCCGAAACACCGTTCGTATAAGCAGGACAGTGTGCGAAAACCGGTTGCATATGCATAGGCTTCCACAGGGGACGTGATTCAATATTCTCCGACGCAAGTGCTATACGTATCTCTTCCCGAGCTTCGTAGGAATCAAGAAGGGCACAACTCAACCAGCGATTGGAAAAGTAACCTTCCGGTTCTTTCTGCCAATCGTAAGGTAAGTGGGATTTATAAAATTCAAAATTTCTTCGTCTAAGGCGGATCCATTCTTCCAGTACTTCCATTTGTCCGCGTCCTATACCCGCAGCAATATTACTCATGCGGTAATTGTAGCCAATTTCAGAATGTTGGTAATGGGGAGCCGCATCGCGTGACTGCGTGCTGTAGAAACGTGCTTTAGCAATGGCTTGCTCGTCCGCCGATACCAGAGCCCCTCCCCCGGAAGTTGTGATGATTTTATTGCCGTTGAAGGAGAGTATTCCAAATTTTCCGTAGGTCCCTAATTTCTTACCGTCAATGTGCGAACCCAATGCTTCGGCTGCATCTTCGATAAGGGTAATTTCGTAGGAATCGCATATTTCCCGGATTCGTTCAATTTGGGCGGGCATCCCATAGAGATGAACCACGATACAAGCTTTAGGCTTTTTGCCCCTGGATATACGGTCTTCAATTGCCTCTTGAAGTTTCTCTGGATCCATATTCCAGGTGCTTTGTTCCGAATCTACAAAGATGGGCAAGGCACCCTGATAGGCGATAGGGTTGGCACTGGCCGAAAAGGTGAAAGACTGGCACAATACTTCATCGTCTCTTTGGATGCCAGCTAAAACAAGGGCTAAATGCAGCGCAGCCGTGCCCGAGCTTAATGCCGCTGCATGACCACCCCCTAGGTAGGTCGTTAAATCATTTTCAAACTGATCGACATTGGGACCCAGGGGAGCAATCCAATTTTGTTCAAATGCTTCGTGGATATACTTTAATTCTCCCCCACCCATATGCGGAGAAGATAACCAGATTTTCATGTGTTATGATAGGTTTATTACTTGTTGTATTTTATAACTTTTCCTGGATTCCCAACAACGACAGCGTAGTCGGGTACATCGCGAATAATCACAGCACCTGCTCCGATGGTGACCCATTTCCCAATGCGAACTCCTTGGATGACGCAAGCACCGATTCCGATATGGGTTCCTTCCCCCACGGAAACGTCTCCGGCTAAAGCGACATTGGGTGATATGTGCACGAAATCTCTTATGGTGCACTCATGATCAATAGATGCATTGGTGTTGATTATACAATGGCTTCCTATTTGTGAACCCGTATTTAATGTAGCGCCTGCCATAATCACTGAACCCACTCCAATTTCACATCTTTTTGAAATATTACATTCAGGATGAATGAGGCGAATGTATCTTTTCTCATTAATTTTTTCAGCCAGATTTTTTCGGATTAAGTTATTCCCAATGGAGATGAAAGTATTCCCATATTCGGGAAGTTCGCGCAAAACAGGGTATCCATAAATGGACCGTAAGTTGGGATTTTGATCGATAAACCCGCCGATGGGTAGGTTGAGTATCTCGGCTATTTCCAGCACGACTTTCCCATGACCGCTCGCCCCATATAAAAACAAATCGTTGGTTTCTTTGCTACTCATTTCCTCTAAAGGGTTCCATGGTCGCCTGTCCTTGCTGAGAGATTCCTTCCCGGACAAAGACTTTCTTAATTGTCAAAAGTAATATTTTTAAGTCCAACCAGAAACTCAAATGGTCAACGTACCAAACATCATATTCGAATTTCTGTTTCCAACTAATTGCATTTCGACCATTGACTTGTGCCCACCCGGTGATGCCTGGTCTGACCTCATGCCTACGAGCTTGTTCTTTGTTATACAATGGTAAATATTCGGGGAGTAGGGGACGTGGGCCTACCAATGACATATCACCTTTTAAGACATTAATAAGTTGTGGGATTTCATCGAGTGAGGTTTTACGGACAAATTTTCCTACAGGAGTTAGACGATCTGCGTCCGATAATAAATTTCCTTCCGAATCCGTCCGATCATTCATGGTTTTAAACTTGATGATCCTAAATATCTTTCCGTTTTTACCAGGGCGTTTTTGAAAGAAAAAGGGCTTTCCTTGGTTAGCTAAGTATAGATAGAAGGTGGCGAGTATGAAAATGGGTGATAAAATTGTCAATCCCAATAAAGAAAAGGAAAAGTCCAATATTCGTTTAAAAACTAATTTATACATGTTCTCACTTAAACCCCTTTTCTATAAGTAAACGATTATACTCTTCTAAGATAGCATTCCATACAACCTGCTGTTCATACCGCGAAGTAATCATAGGTCGAGCATGTTCCTTCAATTGACTGTATAAAGTTTGGTCGATTACAATTTTCTCCATTGCTGCACGTAATGCATCCTCATTTTTAGGTGGAATGATAAGCCCGTTCTTGCCTTCTTCAATAATTTCATTACATCCATTGATGTCGGTGACAATAGCAGGTAATTGATTTAACAAATACTCAAAATTACCTAAAACCTTAATGTTATTAATTTCGGCACCTAGTAAACGTCTATCGTCATCAATAAATCCAATTATTTGATACTCATCTTTTAAATACTCTGCATATACTTGGCCATAGGTTCCCGCCCCCACTATAATTGCTTTTTCTTGCATACAATCATTAATTAATTAGTGCCATCAAATGGCACAGTTGTTACTTCTCCTTCCTTTGCTATACCTTTTTTTAAAATTAGTAATTCAATCCCGAATTCTCTACTTTTAAATGCTCCAGTTTTTCGGGGAGAGGTCATGGTCAGTTTTATCCGACTGAATATATTCGTCAAGATTGATCTCTGGAAATGGGCCAACGACCCTTTTATTTCGGGCAAACAACCCGACGCCAAGGGGCAGTTTGCACTCTTCTAAAACGGATAGGAGGATACATCGTGCGGATTAAAAGGAAATCTTCGTAGAAATACTGCCGAAGTCGGCTTTTTTGTGCAGAAAAAAATGTTTAGGACACTACTGATAAAATTTAAAGATACAAAAATCAAACAAGCGTTTTAAGTAGGTTTTGTACATTTTTAATTTACAGTTCTTTTCTCTTTAAAATTTCAGTATAAAAATAATACGTTTTTTTAATAATGATTTCTTTATTAAATTTATTCATAACTAACTCTTTTCCTTTTATTTTAAAATGCTCATTTTCATAATCTAACACATTTAATA
>JBAYRB010000231.1:0-5130 GCA_041676905.1 Spirosomataceae bacterium | reverse complement strand
ATACAGGGAGGCGGTTGAGGTTTGACCGACTACGAGCGTATTAACGATTTTCGAATACTCGTAATCCCCATCTCTATCGATCATTTTGAGTCGATAGTAATTTATTCCTGAAGCGGGTGAGTCATGTAAAAATTGATAGGTTGACAGACCCTCGTAGTCTCCCTTAGCCCCAACAGTGCCAATCGTTCTCCAATTGCTACCATTGTCGCTGTGTTCGATATCAAAATTTCCAGCGTTCAGTTCAGCGGTAGTCTCCCATTGTAGTACTACTTGATTTTCGATGCCTTGTGCTGAAAAATCGGCTAATTCTACCGGAAGGGTATCATCTTTTTTAAACAACAGGACTGCTCCCTCCAGCTTTAGATACTGGGCTTTTTTGTTTTTTTGTTTTTGAGTTCGACCTTCCACGCGTACCTTTTTCGCCCCCGCAGGAACCAGTGACTGAAGCGTGTACGCGGCTAAGCCCTTCGAATCGGAAACGATACGGGTTACCTCCTTTGTTTGGGTGGCACCCGGAATCTCATTCCCCGAACTATTCAAAAAAACCAACCGGATGTCAGTATAGCAATCGGAATGCTTCCCAGCAAAGATGGTTAAAGTAACAGACGTAACCCCATCCTCTAAAACTACATCTTGGTAGACTTTAACGAGGGGGTTATAGTAAGCATTGTAATCGTTATGGTTCGTTAGTAAACCGTAATAATTACCACATTCCTGATAACCCTGATAACGTCCAATGGAGGCATTCCCCTCGATTTCCCATCCCACTACTCGCGTAACCCACTGACCATTGATGCGAACATTTTCGACCAATTCGAAAGATCCATTAGCCAGACGGTTATTGGGGGCGGTACATTCAATAGCAACAGTTACAAAAGGTGCAGTTAAAATAAAAATGAGTAATAGTGCAGCGGTAAATTTGTGTGTTTTCATGTTAAGATGTGTTTTTGTTAGTGTGAAAAAGCTCTACAAAATGGGTTACAGGATTGTCCAACTAAATAGGGGTATTACCTCTGCTACCGGGGGGCATGGCAAACAGAAATCTTACCACTAAAATTTAGTGATTGAAAGAACAATACCTGAACCCGAATCTTGTAGAAGTTGCGGCTAGGTGAGAGTCCGGACGTTGGGGGGATCGCCCTTCTCCTAAATGTGTGTATTTTTACATAGTGTGAATGATTGGTTGAATTTCGTTTTACAGGATGAATTTTTACATAATCTCTGATTCAATGATGGGCCTTTTTCATCGTAACAGTGATCACTCCATAATACTACAATACCAATCTCAAAGGACTACCGCAAAAATAGAATTTTATGAATACAAATGAAATATATTTGATATTTTTTAAAGAACACCAAAATAATTATAATGCTAAAACTAATTTGACGATATTTTTATTTGTAGGGCATATTAACCCATAATACTAATTATTCTTACTATATTTCTATTTCGGGTCTAACAATAGAGCTCTCTAAAACAGCCCGACGTTCCTTAAAACTAGGCTAACCCTTAATTTATTCAACGACATTCATATAAAAAAAGCCTTTGCAGGACCGGAAACTCGTTAAATTCGCAAACATGAACTAATCGACAGGAAAGTATGAACACAGTGATCATCATTACGGTAGTTACCCTTCTAATTTCAATATATTATTTACGAAATTTCTTTGTACATCGAGGGAAACTTCAGGACCTGGCTGAAAAAGGTGTTCAAACACAAGGCCAGCTCGTGGAAGTAAGAAACCTAGGTTTACAAAAAAACAGTAATTCGAATGTGAGTGAAATTGCGGTGAAGTTTGAGACGGCTGCTGGGAAACCTCATATTGTTCGCCATCGAAAAGTTTTAGAAACTGGGGAGGTAATCCCGGTGGGGTCATCGGTCGATCTGACTTACCTTGAAGCTGACCCTAACGTATGTAATATCCCGTCGATTGGTAAGGTAACCGAAAACAAATGGACCTCCCTAGCAATGGGCCTTTTTATACTAGTAGCCGGGTTATTTATAGCCTACATCGTATTTATAAACATTGGTACGGTGTAGTATGGTGACTCGTTAACGATATTTAGAAAGATCGATTCGATACTCTGTATCAGTAATTTCCTTCAGGCGCAGTATGATTTGCTTGCCGTCTTCGTAAGTCGTTGCATTTTCCAACAATACCTTCCCTATGGGGACATCGGTAGGAAAATGAAAGGGGATTTTCACTTCGCCTTCCAAAAAATTGAAATAGACCACCGCTTGAAAATCAATGTCAGAATCGGCCACATATCGAATCGTTTTTTCACTTGAATTCAAGTGTTGGAATTGATATTCCTCTCCTTCGATTTGTTGCCAACCGAAAACATTCTTCCCGAAAATTCGGGTATTTCCGGTCGATTGATGATTGTTTTCAAACTCCTCCTTTATGACTAGATTCTGAGTTCGGGATGCGGCGATTTCGGGCATATTCCGTACAGCCTTCCGCTTTTTACCCTTTTCATTCCGAAACCCAAAGGTATATTGGCCATCGTAATTACCTAGTACAAAATCAAATCCATGACCCGTTTCGCCAAATGCCTCCACATCGAAGAGCCACGCTTTTGTAACGGTGTCATAATAAACGGTAAACTCCCCTTTATTACCTTCTTCACCGGGTTTTATCCAGTCGTTCCTATACTGCCATACCCAAGCCTGCGTAAAAACGTATTTGTCACGCTTCGACGGTTGATCGTCGTCTTTCTGTGCACTTATCAACCAGGGCAAGACCAACAAAACAAATAATTTCATAATATCCTGGTTTATATATTGCAAACTACCTTTTTGGGAACTCACCGCGACCGACTAGAGGCGCTATTCAGCGATATAGCCCATTGATTTGAGCCAATTCTCCATCGCCGCAGGCCACCCTACCAGGGAACCTTTTCCAGCAGTCCTAAGCCCGTAACCATGCCCTCCGTCGGGGTAAAAATGTGCCTCGGCAGGTATGTTGTACTTTTTTAAGGCCAAATAATACTGTATGCTATTTTCGATGGGGACGCCTTTGTCGTTCATCGAATGAACTAGAAATGCCGGTGGGGTTTTTTCATCCACCCATAATTCATTGGAATAGTAATTCACCCAATGCGCAGAACTATCTTGACCCAATAAGTTTCTCCTCGAACCTATGTGGGTATTAATGTCCGAAAAAGTAATGACCGGATAGATTAAGATGGAAAAATTCGGTTTTGCTTGCTCCGACCCATGCTCTCCCCGATGGTAGTGCGTGGAAAGTGTTGATGCTAAATGTCCCCCCGCTGAGAAGCCCATCACCCCAATTTTGTCCGGGTCGATTGACCATTGTGCTGCATTTTTACGGATCAATTGCATCGCTTGTATGGCATCCCTCAACGGCATTTCATGAGCAGGCTGCATTGCCTTGGCATTGGGTAAACGATACTTTAAGACGATTCCGGCAATCCCTCTCTCGTTAAACCATTGAGCAAGGTCCTTGCCTTCATGCGATGCCGCTAAGATCGCATAACCCCCTCCCGGGCAAATCAAAACCGCTGCACCTGTAGCTTTGCTCTTTTCTGGCAGATAAACCTCCATCTTGGGGACTGTCACCCCACTAATTCGCAAAATTCCACTGGCGTCTGTATTGGATTTCTCCTCCACATCACTAGCAATAAAACCGGGAACCTGACCTTCAGGCCAGAGAGGTAATACATGATTTTGAGCCATAGCTCCTAGCGAAAAAATTAAGCTATAAAATAGAATCGGCGTAAATCTTCGGTTCATTAGATGACCAGTTTACTTGTTAAGGGACCATTCTTCCTGGATCTTTATCCGGATTCCAAAAGTACAAAATCAAGCAGTATTGACAAACTTCTCCCGCTTTTTGCCTAAAAAGTCATAGTGCTTTGTCAAAACGACTACATAGTCCAAAAATAACCCCTCCCCATTTTATTTCTCCCCGTTTTTTCGTATATTAAAAGAATATTACGACCGCACCTCCCTTTCGTCTAACGAAGTTTTTTATGAAGAATAAATTATATGTATTCAGCGGTTTAGGAGCTGATCAACGGGTGTTCAAATACCTCAATTTTGGTGCTCTAGAACCTCAATTTATCGATTGGATCCGTCCTGAAACCAATGAACCTATTGAAGCTTATGCCCGAAAGTTAGCTGCTGAAATCAACGTTGAAAAACCTATTCTGATAGGCTTATCCTTTGGAGGGATGATGGCCGTCGAAATCGCAAAACTAAGGGAAACCGAAAACGTCATTCTCATCTCTTCAGCAAAAACGGCCGCGGAGGTCCCCCTACCCCTGCGCTGGATCGGAAAATTGGGATTAAATCAATATACTCCCAAGCATTTCTTGAAAAGACCCAATCCCATTATGGATTGGTTTTTCGGAGTAGAAACGGCACAAGACCGTGAACTCCTACGGGAAGTAATGCACGATTCGGATGAGGAATTCGTATACTGGGCTATCAATCAAATCCTATGCTGGAAAAATAAGGTTGTGCCACCCAACTATTTCCATATCCATGGTGCCCGAGACCGAATGCTCCCATTACGGCATGTAAAGGCTGATCGGGTTATTGCCGATGGGGGGCATTTGATGGTATTGAACCGAGCCAAACTGTTGAATGAGGTACTGGATTCGATATTAAACCGTACTACCTAATTCTACAAACTTCGATACGCCCCCTATTGTTAATTTTTAGGAATATCTTGTATTTTTTATGAACTTTATAAATCTAAATCACATCCATACATTATGTCAAACTCAACAGCTAAATCCACAAAGACGATTGTTATAGAAGGGCAACCATATCACTATTGCTCCTTAAGCGATTTACCCGAAGGAAAGGTTGATCATCTTCCTTTTAGCATACGTATCCTACTCGAAAACGTTTTGAGAAACTATGACGGTTTTAGTATTACCGATGACCATATCCGTACCCTGGTCAATTGGTCTCCCGACCCTATCGACAAGGATATTCCCTTTAAACCGGGACGGATTCTCATGCAGGATTTTACCGGTGTTCCGGCCGTGGTCGACATGGCCTCTCTCCGGGCAGAATACGTGCGCCATGGAAAAGATGGTCAAAAAATAAATCCTGCGATCCCGGTAGACTTGGTCATCGACCATTCGGTGCAGGT
>JBAYRB010000230.1:0-5174 GCA_041676905.1 Spirosomataceae bacterium | reverse complement strand
TTTCTCCTAAAACTTTTAGAGGAGGCGCTCCACTTTCAACCGCATTCAGACCATTGCTGAAATCGTAAGTATACCGAAGCTGCGCATGGGCAAATTGCGCCAAGAGAATAAGTAAACTTACTGTATTCCAGATCTTCCAATTCATGACCTTAAAATTAATAAAAGTAGTGGGCTGAAAGAAATTAGATCACTAATTTTGCCGTCTGTCTCTTCAAAGCTTTGAAAAATATAATTATCGGTCTTGTTTTTTCGCTCCTATGGGCTTCCGCTTCGGTGGCCACCAAATACGGTCTAATCAACGGGGATCCCTTTTTGCTTTCGAATATTCGCTTTTTAATTTCGGGTACATTTTTGCTCACCTTTGTTTATGCCCTGAAGAGAGATCCTGTATATCGTCTTCCCCGCGGTGTAGAATGGAAACAATTGACCCTTTTTGGCTTCCTCAATACCGCACTTTATTTGTTGCTCTATGTGTGGGGGATGAAATACACCGCTGCAGGGATTGGAAGCCTTGCCGTGGCAGTCAACCCATTATTTATCACCTTTTTATCAGCTGTTTGGCTAGGTAAGAAGCCGAGTAAATTCGATATCACTGGCCTTTTACTCGGACTAATCGGCGTGGGTATTGCTTCCTATCCCTTGTTAGGGATTGGAACGACCTCCCTCCAAGGAATTGGAATCCTAATGCTTAGCATGCTGGTAGTATCGGTCGCCAGCGTGTACTACGCTTCGGTCACCTGGAAATTACCCGGATTGCTCTTAAATGGATGGCAAATCTTTATTGGCGGCATTATTACCTTACCCTTCACATTTTTATTTGCAAATACCGAAACACACCTATTCGACGCGACCTTTTGGAAATCAGTTTTGTGGCTGAGCTTTGCCGTTTCGATCGTGTCACTAGCCTGCTGGTTCTACCTTTTGAAAAGAGATACCATTAAGGCTTCAATGTGGCTTTTTCTTTGCCCCATTTTCGGATTTTACTACGCCTGGGTAATTATGGACGAACCGATTACCTCCTACACCATCCTAGGAACGATTTTGGTGCTCACCGGATTGCTCCTTTCCATCATTTCAAAATCACAATCGAAAACGGACGCTTAATTTCACCGTTGTTAGTGAAATAGTAGAAGTAAAACAAAAAAAACGGCGAAAGTAATATTAACCTCCGCCGGTGGTGTGTCTATATTTAATTGACCAATGCCCAGGTCTGCCAAGGAATCCTTGAAAGAATCAGAATCAATCCCAGTGCATAGAATACCGTAATGGTAGAAAATTTCTTTTTGTCTTCAGTAGCTCTCTTCGCTCTGCCATGACCGATAGAGATCAAGACTATAGCCACAATGTTGATCAAAGGATGTTCTACGGTAAACAATCTCAACAGGGAATCTTTCATCGCTTCACCCGAAAGACTAGACATCCCCAGGGGAGATACTACGTATAAAATCAACCCAAACAACAACTGAACATGCGAAGTAATCATACCAACAAGCGCTGATACCCGGTGCCCTTTTGTATACGCCGAGGAAGTCAATAGGCCTATAATATGATAGACCAGCGCCAGGGCTAGCACAATGAGCAGAATGAGAGCGACGGTAGAATGGAGATGTTTTAGACCCGTATACATTAATGCAAAGTTTAATTAAGTAACAAATTTTCCAAACAACTAAGTTAAGCCCCAAAGCTCAACAAATTGATCTAATATAGAAATAGATTTTTAGTACCGACGCAAATTAGACAATAACAATAGTTTATTGCATCAATTCCCTAGCCTCATCATCATCATATTCTTCTATCAATTCTTGGAGTCGCTTTTTTAATGAAGTAATTAACTCCCTATGTTCTTCTCCATAAATATTATTCAATTCATGGGGATCATTTTGTAAATCGTATAATTCCCAGCTGTCGGCCCCTCCATAAAATCGAACCAATTTGTAACGATCGGTACGCAAACCAAAATGCGGATAGACGTGATGGGGCTGGGGAAATTCATAATAATGATAATACACAGCATCGCGCCAGGGTGTAGGGGTAGCTTCCCTTGTCAACAATGGTAAAAACGACCTGCCTTGCACTTCTTCAGGGGCTTTGATACCAGCAAGATCCAGAACGGTGGGCGCCCAATCAATATTTGCAATTAACTCTTCGACAACGGTACCAGGTTTGATAACACCGGGATAACGGATCACAAATGGTGTTTTTAACGACTGTTCGTATATAAAACGTTTATCGAACCACCCATGCTCTCCTAAATAAAAACCTTGGTCGGAAGCATAAATCACCACCGTGTTCTCGTCCAGATTATTTTCCTTTAGGTAATCCAATACTTTACCAATGTTCCTATCCAGCGCATTTGCCGTAGCATAGTAGTCCTTAAGGTAGCGTTGATACTTCCACTCGATCAAATCCCGCCCTGATAATTTCTTTTCGTGAAACTCTTTTGCGATCTCGTCGTAATAACTTTTGATCTTTTCTCTTACCTCCGGCGAAAGTCGACGATACGAATGAAACTTCTCAAAATCGAGGTCTACCTTTAAATCTTCTTTTAAGCGCATCGTTTTTTCGATGGACATATCCTGCTCGGCAGCGGCGATGCGCCCCTTATAATCGTCATAAAACGTTTCTGGCAAGGGGAATTCCACATCATCGTAAGCGCCCAGGTCTTCCAAGGAAGGCTCCCATTCTCGATGCGTAGCCTTATGACCAATGACCATAAAGAAGGGTTTGGATGGATCCCGACGATTCAGCCAGTCGAGCGAGAACTCGGTAATGAGATCGGTGACATAGCCCTCATGTCGGACGGTATCTTTCGACTGATTGATAAAGTCCGGGTTGTGGTAATGCCCTTGACCGGGTAATATATTCCAGTAATCGAATCCCTCCGGCAAGCTATTTAAATGCAATTTTCCAACATAAGCGGTTTGATAACCGTTCTCTTGTAAAGCTCTTGAAAAAAGGAATTGACTGACATCAAATAAAGTCCTGTCGTTTCGCTTATAGCCATTTTTATGACTATATTTTCCCGTGAGAAGGGTTGCGCGACTAGGCCCACAGATGGAATTTGTAACCAAATTGTTCTTCAACAAGGCACCTTCTTGGGCAATACGATCAATATGGGGCGTACGTGCAATTGTATTCCCATAGGCACCAATGGCTTGATAAGCATGATCGTCGGAGAAAATAAATAGGATATTGGGCTGTCTTTTTTCCTCCTTAGGCGAGCATGCAAGTTGGCAAACCCCTATTATAAGGACCACAAAGGGGGATAGAAATTTTCGCATGAATTATATATATTAGACGGTATACTTATAGATTTCAAAGATCAAAAATAATTTTACTAACACGAAATTCTGGAAACACAAAAGATCAGATTCAGACGTTATTTAAAAGGAACAAAAAGTTTCAACTTCATTAAACGATAAGATTCATGCCTAAACTGAATGTAGCAAAGGATGTAGACATTTTTTACGTCGATTATGGGACAGGGCGCCCGGTCGTTTTGATCCACGGATGGCCTCTCAGTCATAAAGCCTGGGAGTCCCAAATCGCAGCGCTGGTGGATGCCGGATTTAGAGTGATCGCTTACGACCGACGGGGTTTTGGTAAATCGTCGGCACCGGGCGAAGGATACGACTACGACACATTTGCGAGTGATTTAAATCAAATCATGACACAACTCGATTTACGAGAAGCAGGCCTAGTCGGTTTTTCGATGGGAGGCGGTGAGGTCGTTCGCTATCTGTCGACCTACGGTAGTGACCGCGTTCGCAAAGCCGTATTGGTGGCATCCATCATACCGCTGGTGGCGCAAAAAGACGATAACCCCGACGGAGTGCCCCAAAATGTTTTCGATGATATCCTCCATGCTTTAAAAACCAACCGACCCGCTTTCTTGACTGGTTTTGGAAAGAATTTTTACAATTATTCGGAAGACAAACAAACTGTTACGCCCGAACAACTCCATTACGATTGGTCGATTGCGGTACATGCCTCACCGATCGCTACCATTGGCGCTGCCAAAGCTTGGATGGATACCGATTTCAGAGAGGAGTCAAAGAACATCAAGGTACCTACGTTGATCATCCATGGGGATAGTGACAATACGGTACCGATTGCCACATCTGCCGATCAGGCTGCGAAAATTATCCCCAATAACGAATATAAAATTTATAAAGACGGGGCGCATGGCTTAAATGTTACCCATGCCGACCAACTAAACAAAGATCTCATCGCTTTCTTGAGCTAAGCGATTATGCGTTATTAATATCCTGTTGGAGGATTAAACTATTGTAACTACCCAGGCGCACCAAGTTTCCTTTGAGTGAATAGTCCTGGGCAGTTGCATATATGATGATTTGAAATGATTGCATCGACTCTTCCAATCTAATCTCCTGTTCTGAGCCAGTGAGATTATGTAAAATTAAAAATGATGAACTCGTGTCCCTCCTAACGAAGGACATAATGTGAGGATGCTGAATGGGGGTACGTTCCAGGCAGGCTCCCGCCGGTGCACCTAGTGCAGGAAACTTATTCCTCAGTCCAATTAACGTTTTATAGCAGTAATAAATCGAATCGGGTAAGCATTTTGATTCTCGCAACGACCTTACTTTTCCTGGTTTGTTATAGCGCGGGGATTTCCATTTAGTTTCTAAACGGGGGTCTCCCCACAAAAAGGGTTCTCGCAAAAAGGGATCAGGCTTTTTACCCAGCATCCCGATTTCTTCCCCGTAATAGAGATAGGGTTGACCGGGTAGGGTGAGCAATAAAGCTGCTGCGAGTTTCATTTTACCAACATGTCCTTTGACCGTACTACCAATGCGCTGCTGATCGTGATTGGACAACATATTTGCGTTGATAAATTCCGGTGAAACCTCTCGAAAATGTTCAATTTGATAAATCAAGTGATCGATCAAATCACCATGTTCTTCCGTTAAGAGCACTAATTCGATTCGTTGCCACAGATCAAAATTAAAATTGGCATGCATGCCACGGAAGAAAGGCGCGATATGCTGTGTATCGGCCCACACCTCCCCAACCAGGAAGACCTCCGGTGAAATCGATTCGACCATTGCTCGAAAACGTTGCCAAAATTCGGGGTTTTTGTGGTCTTCCCAGATCGGGTAAATGTGCCGAGCTGCGTCCAATCGAAACCCATCAACCCCCACTTCTTTCAA
>JBAYRB010000229.1:0-5179 GCA_041676905.1 Spirosomataceae bacterium | reverse complement strand
TAACCAGTTGGCGATGGTTACCTCACTGATGGATTCACCCACCGCGGGGACTTTCATTTCTAGTACATTTCCAGAAGAAGGGGTAGGAGAGGGCTTTGGAGTTTCTACTTCCACTTGGGGAGCAGGCTCCTCTTTAGGCGCAGCCGATGCTGCCGGTGCTGCTGGAGCTGGTTTTGCTGCAGCTTCAGCACTCGTTTCAATGGTGGCAATCACGCCCCCAATGGGGATCGTATCGCCTTCTTTTGCCTTAATATGCAGAACCCCTTCCGATTCAGCCACTAGCTCAAATGTAGCTTTGTCGGAATCCAACCCGCAAATTACTTCATCCACTTTTACATAGTCACCTTCTTTCTTAAGCCAGTTACCGATAGTCACTTCGGTAATAGATTCGCCAACAGGTGGTACTTTAATTTCTATCTGAGCCATATTCAAGTATCGATTGATCGGTCAGTTTGATCCGGTATGAATGGTTAAAATTGGTTATAAATCCGACTTATTCAAAAGCTTCTTTAATCAAATTGCTTTGTTCTTCATTATGGATCTTGAAAAATCCAGTTGAAGGTGATGCGCTGGTTCTCCGTGCGATTACTTCAAACGACCGCGCAGGTTGGTAGGACCGAAGCAAGTAGGACCAGGCACCCATATTATGAGGTTCTTCTTGAACCCAGTAAACTTTTGCTTTTTTGTATTGAGCTAATAGTTCATCTACCTGTTTTTCGGGGAATGGGTGCAACTGCTCAATCCGAATAATGGCCACGTCGTCCCGTTTGTCCTCCTGTTGTTTCTGATACAACTCATAATAGAGCTTACCCGTTACTAACAATACTTTTTTCACCTTTTTCGGATTCGCATAGGGGTCGGGTAAGGTTTCCTGGAAAGAACCTTCGATCAAACTGCTGAGCGGCGACATACAGAGCGGATGCCTCAGCAAAGATTTGGGTGACATGACGATCAAAGGCTTCCGATAAGGTGTAGCCAGTTGCCTTCTTAACGCGTGGAAAAAGTTCGCCGGCGTTGTAATATTCGTCACATACATGTTCGCATCTGCAGCCAATTGCAAGTATCTTTCCGGACGAGCATTCGAGTGTTCTGGTCCTTGACCTTCATACCCGTGGGGAAGTAACATTACCAAACCTGTCCAACGATTCCATTTGGTTTCGGAGGAAGATATGAATTGGTCGATCATCACTTGCGCACCATTCGCAAAGTCTCCGAATTGGGCTTCCCAAATAACCAATGCATTTGGATTAGCCATCGAATAACCAAATTCAAATCCGAGCACGCCATACTCAGATAACAGCGAATTATAAATCATAAATTCGCCCTGACCTGGTTTAATATGGTTCAGATTGTTGTAGGAAGCATTGGTCTCAGCGTCCTTCAATACGGCATGGCGATGCGAAAATGTGCCCCTTTCTACGTCTTGCCCCGTCAGGCGGACAATCTTACCCTCCGCTAAAATGGTACCATAAGCGAGTAATTCCGCAGTCGCCCAGTTGACCACTTTTTTCTCGAATATCATTTCTTTTCGATCATTAAGCAGTTTTGCGGTTTGCTTAATGACTGAAAAACCTTTCGGCAAGGTGGTCAAGGCTTTTCCAATCTGGTTAAGAACCGTTTTTGAAACTCCCGTTTCTACCGATTTCTCAAAATCCTCGGGCTCCGCTTTCCGTAAGTTCTTCCATTCGAGGTCCAGTTTAGGAGCCACATAAGGGATTTCTTTTTGTTTCACCTTATCCAGTCGGGCTTGGAGCAGCGCTTTGAATTCCCGATCCATCTTTAGAGCCAAGTCTCGGGAAATATCCCCTCTTTGCTCCAGATAGTTTTTATAAACCTCCCGAGGGTTGGGGTGTTTGTCAATGATTTTGTACAGTACCGGTTGGGTGAATTTAGGTTCATCCGACTCGTTATGACCATGCTTCCGGTAGCAGACCATGTCCACAAAGATATCCTTATTGAATTTCTGACGATATTCTACCGCCAGCTTCATACAATAAACCACAGCTTCGGGGTCATCGCCGTTGACATGTAATACCGGTACGTCAATTATTTTAGCGATATCAGTACAATAAACACTCGAGCGGGCATCTGTAAAATCAGTAGTAAAACCCACTTGGTTATTAATCACAAAATGTATGGTTCCTCCGGTGTAAAAACCCTTTAGATTGGCCATTTGTGTAACTTCATAGACTATGCCCTGGCCGGCAATGGCTGCGTCTCCGTGGATTAAGACGGGCAATACCTTGTCGTAGTGACTTTCATACATGCTGTCAGCCCGAGCTCTCACCACGCCTTCAACGACCGGATTTACCGCTTCCAAATGGGAAGGGTTGGGTGCTAATCGCAGGTGCAAGGTATTTCCTTTACGGGTGGTAATGGTGCTGGCGTAGCCCATATGGTATTTGACATCGCCATCCCCCCAAACCTGATCAGGCATATTACCCTCGAACTCATTGAATATCTGGTCGTAGGTTTTTTGCATAATATTGGCCAAGACATTCAAACGCCCGCGGTGGGCCATACCGATCATCACTTCAGCCACGCCCATGTCCCCCGCCGTATTGATAAGTGCGTCCAAGGCCGGGATGGTCGTTTCACCTCCTTCCAGGGAAAAGCGTTTTTGACCAAGGAATTTGGTATGGAGGAAGTTTTCAAAAACGACAGCTTCGTTCAGCTTGGATAGAATATGGATTTTCTCTTCGATGGTGTAGGAGCGATTCAGGTTTTCCTGTTCGATCTTATCCCGAAGCCATTTTTTCTCTTCTCGATTCCGAATGTAATAATAATCGAATCCGATGGTACTGGTGTAAACCCGTTGTAACCCTTCGACAATTTCCCTTAAGGTGGCTGGTTTACCAAACAGTTCGATACCGGCTTCAAATACGGTGTCCAGATCGGCTTGCGAAAGACGGAAGTCTTCCAAAGCCAATTGTGCGCCTCGGTCCTTACGTTTTCGAATCGGGTTGGTATTTGCCAATAAATGCCCTCTGGAACGATACCCGCGAATGAGGTGGACAACCTCCATTTCTTTATTGATTTTTGTCGGGTCTGCCGTAGTGCGTGTAACTTCCTTGGGTTCAGTCGTCCCATTTACGCCGGGCGCATAACGGCGTGAAAAATCGAAACCTTCAAAAAACTTTTGCCAATCTTTGCTAACAGACTGTGGATCTGCCGTATAAGACTGATACAGACTTTCAATGTAACTTATTTCTGAATTGGCTATAAATGAATAGTTGTCCATTGTAACCGGATAAATTATGTCTATTTTGTGCGTTGATGCAAATGTAAACTAGTTTCCCTTAAATTAGCACAGATTTCTGATCTTACCTAAGAATATTTCAAAACCTTTTTTAGTAGTAATTGAATCCAGAGGGGTTAGGAATAAAACGAAATAGGAGCTCGTGCATTCCCGATAAGCCCACCCCGACAATAGTATATCTACTCTCTACGGTGCGCGTATCGTAGGCGTAGCCAACACGTACATTGTTTCCTATTGGGACTTCTGCCACGAAGTGAAATCGGTTGATCGCCCCTGTACGGAAATAGGCACCAGCACCTACCCATTTTTTGTACCATAATTTCGCGCCTCCATGAATTTCATTTTTTACATCCTGACTCAAGATGGCAGTCAAGTTGGGTGTTAGGACGAAATCACTGTTTAATCCAATTTTGCCTCCAGTGGTTAAGTAAAGCGGTAACTGGTAGTTCCAGTTGGCGTTACTGGTTCCAAAATCGGCTCTCAAGAGTTCTGGTTTTGAGATGCCCAGGTAATACTGTTGATTCTGTAACCATACTCCCGCTCCAAAACTACCCAACTTCTTTCTGCCCGTAAAGCCCTGCCCGTAAACTGGCAAAATATTGACCCCACCTTGCACTCCTACAGAGAATTTCCAGCCCATTCCAAAGGCGAATATGTAGGAGGTGCTACCATAAAAGCCGGTAGTCGAAAATGGGCTCATTTGATCGTTCAACGCCATAAAGCCCAATCCTACCTTCCCACGGGCTATGGTTCCATCCACATATAGAGTAGGTGATACGGGGGCTTCAGGGATGGAGAACCAACGACGACGTAACAATATGTTGAGATTGAAATGTTCTTGAATCCCCGTATAGGCAGGATTAATGGCCAGCGGTGCCTCAATGTACTGATCGAACATTACTTCTTTCTGCGCATAAGTCGGCAGTGCGAAACCAAGGATGACGATCGCCAAGATGGCAGGCTTTATTATCGTATTCATCGTTCGAAGCAGCATTCAATCGACGTGAGGCAATGGTGTTTAAGCGAACTGCCCGGACTTCTTAGGTGGCCCGGGCAGTTTTTAAAGTTAAGATTTTGTCGGTTCGTTGTCTGAAGTTGTCGATTCGACGACGCTTTCGTTAAGCGCTTGGTTTTCTTCTTCCGGGTTTTTCGTCGAATCTTCCTGGTCGTCTTCAGTTCTTCTGTTTAGGTAGGCTTGGTAGGTTGTCTCTTTGTCGAAAGGACGCTTTCCAATCAATGCTTCTAAATCACTCTGGAATAGTATTTCCTTTTTAAGCAATTCCTGGGCAATTTTTTCAAGCTCCTCCTTTTTTTCGAGTAAGAGCTGTTTAACATGCTGGTAAGCCGTATCGACTAATTGACGAACTTCCCTATCGATGGCTTCTGCCGTAGCTTCTGAATAGGGCTTCGTGAAAGCATATTCAGATTGCTTGGAATCATAAAAAGATATATTTCCAATTTTATCATTCATACCATACATGGTCACCATGCTGTAAGCCAGCTTGGTCACGCGCTCCAAATCGCTTAGGGCACCGGTGGATATTTTACCAAAGATGACATCTTCAGCAGCTCTTCCGCCCAGCGTCATGCACATCTCGTCGAACAATTGTTCAGTGCGATAGAGGTACTGCTCCCGGGGAAGGTATTGAGCATAACCGAGAGCGGCGACGCCCCGTGGTACTATCGTGACCTTAACCAAAGGATCAGCATGCTCCAAATACCAGCCGGCCACAGCATGGCCTGCTTCGTGGTAGGCAACAATCCTTTTTTCCTCGGGTGATATCAATTTATTCTTCTTCTCTAGCCCGCCTATAACCCGGTCCATTGCGTCTTGGAAATCCTGCATGGTAACCGAGTCCCGGTTTCTTCTAGCGGCGATCAATGCTGCTTCGTTACAGACGTTGGCAATTTCAGCTCCAG
>JBAYRB010000228.1:0-5179 GCA_041676905.1 Spirosomataceae bacterium | reverse complement strand
TCCATGGATGAAGAAGAGAATTATAAATCCATGGAACAATTCTTACCCAATTACCATCCGATTGAACCGATTGATATGAAGTTTGGTCCTACTGGAGACCTGTACGTGTTGGAATACGGCAGTACCTGGTTTGCTAAAAGTTCCGATTCCCAACTGGTTCGAATCGAATATAATGCCGGTAACAGGACGCCAATAGCCGAAGCTGCTTCGGATAAAACCGGGGGAAAAATCCCCTTTGAAGTAAGGCTGTCTGCTGAAGGTTCTCGAGACCTGGATGGGGATAAGCTCAGTTTCCAATGGAATATTACCGATGAAAATGGTCAGGTTGTACAAACCTTCAAGGAAGCTAATCCGGTAGTGAAGTTTGATGTCGAAGGGGTATTTACAGCAACGCTCACGGTTACCGATCCTTCGGGAGAGCGTAGCAATAAGTCGGTGAAGATTATTTCCGGCAATGCCCCCCCTGAGATCTCGATGGACGTAAGCGGCAACGAAACGTTCTTTTTCCCTGGAAAATCATTCGACTACCAGGTCCATTTAACCGACGAGGAAGACGGAAGTTTAGCCGATGGCACCATTGATCCAGAACATGTTGCCGTATCCATTCAGTATGTTTCGGAAGGCTTTGATTGGGCTGAGGTGATTCAAAATCAAAGAAGCGTGAATCAAACAGCCGGTTTAAATATTGCGCAATCGTTAATGGTACGCGGTAATTGTAACAGCTGTCATAACCTCGATCAGGCTTCGGTTGGCCCTGCATTAGTGAAGATTTCCGAAAAATATAAAAATGACCCGACGGCGCTTAGCAGGCTAGCTAAAAAAATCCGGGAGGGAGGTAGTGGTGTTTGGGGTGAGGTGATGATGCCGGCCAACCCAGGGGTTTCTCTTTCGGATGCACAAACCATTGTCAATTACATCTTACATATTACGGACAAGACTTCACCCAGTCTCCCAGTAAAAGGCAGTTTTCAGCCTATAATTCCTGAGGGCGACAACGGTCGTGGATCCTTTATTTTGCAAGCAGGTTATCTCGATCGTGGTGCAGGTTCTGCCCCATCGCATCTCGTAGAAAAGATCCTTCGTTTGAGGAACCCTACGTTACTTCCCGGTGATGCCGATGTTTTAACAGGTTCGGATTTAGTCATCAGTGGAAGTGGAGGCGCAGCCCGTCTCAAACCTCTACACGGTACTGTTTTAGGATATAAGGGCATTGATTTAACCGGTATAAATACGCTGAAAATACACGGTTCAGCGACAGTAAGAGAAGATAACAGCGGAGGCAAAATCGAGGTGCGGGTGGGCTCTCCCGAAGGCAATACTATTGGATCTGTCGATGTGGCTTTATTCATACCACCTTCCAGTACGCCTGTGCCTACTTTAGAACAAGCCATGCAAGATGCAGGAGGAAATAGAAAATTGGCAGAAAAAAGGATCGAGGAAATTAGAGCTCAAAATCGAATTAAAAATACCCCCCCCGAGATTTTCATTCCACTAGAACAGGGAACGGAAGGTAAGCAGGATATTTACTTCGTATTTACGAATTCTACTGCACAAAATGCCCAACCCCTACTCACTGTAAACGGTATTGAATTTAAGGGGAATTAATCGAGGGAATTGATCAATACATAATAGCGATAAGCGAGAATTCCCATCTCCCAACGCTTGAGTTTTGCCGGGTCTTTTTTACTCAGACGCGGCAAAACGGCTTTATTAAGCTGATTGAGCATTTTGAAAAACCTCTTTTTCATGATGTTAAGATTTTCAGGGTGATCGATCAATAGGAATAGAATTAAAATTTCACAGTGGTATAACTAAAATAGAGACTTTAACGCTCCCGGTTTATCCGCTTTTATGTTAAAATAGTCCGGTTATTCGCAGGTAAACTGGACTCTTTGAATCGCGATTTCCGTTAGACCAAAAATCAATGGTAATGAAGATAGCTGTTTTGATGGTAATGTATCGAAAGACATGCCTATACTTTTTTTTCCTTGCAGTTATTTTTTTGGGGGTGTGTGCTAAAGGCCAACCTCGTCCGGATCAGATTAAATTTGTACGGCAAGCAGCTCAACGATTCATATTTGATCCGGCTCATCGTATTCCCCTAGCGACACTTCGTCCGTCGGACCTGGTAGGCATGAGTGCGATGCATCCAATTAGTCATTCAGGAGCGCAAAAATCGACCATTGAAATTAAAGATGAGCGATTAGTCATCAGTGCTACTGGGGAAACGCTGACGTCCATTTGGTTTGGAGGCTTTAATCCTTTTGCTACCTATAACCTGGATCTGGCTTCCCTAAATGGAAAGGGAGCCGTCGGATTCGAGTTTTCGGATCCATCTCGGGGGGATCGCTTCCGTATATTAGTGGAATTTGAGCAGGATAAAATTTCGGACATAACCCAGGAAATATTAATTGCCGGCGCATTGATTTCCAAGAAATCCATAGCTACGAATCTCCACCCCAGGTTATCGCCGCCTAATCGGATAATCCTCCAAATGCTGGGAAGTGGGCTGACTCTATTTTTACAACAAGGTGGACTTCCCGTTCCGATTGGTCAGTCAGACTTCGCCCAGGAGATAGATCTGCGTGAAAAACGGATTATTCATACCTTTCAATCCCATTTTATAGCCCAGTTCCAAGGAGGAGCAATTAGCGTCACGGAGGTTCAAGCCGGTTTTAGCAGCGGGATGGGATTGGCAGATATTCGGGCCATAACCTATGAAGATGGCACCCCTTTACTCGATCAGGGTAGACTGTGGTATACGATGACCATGCGAGGACGAGCATTGCCCCATCATGTGCAAGGTGTTTTAAGCATGGATCCTACCGTATTTGATTTGCGGTTGGAAGGGATCATTGTTTTCGATCGTTCCGATGGGATTCTCCGGAACGAGGTGGCTTCTCATATATTTTACGATCGTAAGGAGAAGGTTTGGCGAGGAATGACCACTGGATTTAGTGCTTATGCGTTCCCCAATGAAAAAAAACAATTACTAGCCATCGAGAGCGAAAAGGATCCTCGGTTTGGTTTCTCTATTATGAAAGCAACGCCTTTTGGTATCGTTGGGGATATCGAAGACCCTCATATTATCTATGACGAACATGCCGGAAAATGGCGAATTTTAACCTGTGAAAACAACGATGGCTATAAGGCCATTATGTTGGAATCAAACTATTGGAATAAAGAATATGTCCGAATCGCCGGTCCTGTCTCCTACAATTCTACCGGTACTTCTATCCAGCGGATCGGAAAACATCTCTATTGCTTTTCAGGGAGCAAGGATCGGAAAATTTACATTTACACCTATCCGGATCTACGTGAAGCCGGTACCTTACAAATGGATCTCCCTCCTTGGGATTCGGAATCCGGTACCAGGGTTTGGCCGAATGTGATCGAATTACCCGAAGCCTATCCTTTCCGATATGTCGCTTTAATGATGGACCGTTTCAATTATCCGGGGTTACAAGGCCCTAATTGGTCGTATGGTGCGTTGTATCTGTACCATGGTTTTGTCGAAAATTGATCGATAGCGAAAAACTCGTAAACTCGATCCTTGGCATAACCCTACTGATTAAATCCCGGAACTACCTTTTTATAGTCTTTAGTGCATTAAAGACACTCCTGTTGCATTAAATGGTGTGCAAATGTTAATTTTATGACGAAACCTTTTGGTGGACACCTATCATCCTAAAATTCACAATAACCATAACTCAAAAAGCTAATGACAGCTCCACTCAGAACGGGCATTTGCCTTGCTGCATCCTATTTATTCGCATTGACAGCCTTTAGCCAGACACCTTTATGGGGTATATTTGAAAAGGAATTTCAGAGCACAAAAAAATACGAAAACCCCCTCTATGATTTAAATGAATTTGCCGTTCATTTTGAATCACCGACGGGAAAAATCACCAAGATCAATGGATTCTGGGATGGGGAGCAAACGTTTAAGGTTCGTTTCAAACCTGATGAAATAGGGACATGGAAATTAAAAACAATGGCTTCCGATACCACTAACAATGGCTTACATGGCGTAGTAGGATCGTTCGAATGCATCCCCTCAAATGATCAAAGGGAAATTTACAAAAAAGGAGCAGTGATTCGACCTAAGGGTTCTTATTACTTGGTTCATTCGGACGGAACACCCTTTTTTTATACCGCCTGTACAGCATGGAATGGTCCATTGAAATCTACCGACCAGGAATGGGAAGCCTATTTGTCGGACCGGGTTAAGAACCAGTATAATGTAATACAGTTTACCACCACCCAGTGGCGGGGTTTGGAAAAAAACAGCCTAGGCCAGGTTGCTTTTGAAGGGAGTGGTAAAATTCTGATCAACCCGGATTTTTTCAAATTCCTGGATAAAAAAATAGACGCAATCAACCGTCATGGTTTGGTCGCTGCTCCGGTACTCCTGTGGGCATTGCCAACCGGAAAAGGTCGAGAACTCAGCCCCGGCTATCATCTTCCTGATCACGAAGCAATTTTATTAGCCAAATATATGGTTGCCCGTTACGGAGGTCATCATGTTATTTGGCTGCTGGGTGGTGACGGTAATTTTATAGGTCCTTATGAACAAAGGTGGAAAAATATCGGAAGAGCGGTTTTTGGCGACAAACAGGCCAGTCCGGTCGCACTGCATTCTCAGGGCGGTTCGTGGATTGGTCGTGCCTATGCAGATGAAGACTGGCTCGATATCATCGGTTACCAATCGGGGCACAATGCACGCCCTAACACCCTTAAATGGATAACGCAAGGCCCTGTTGCTCGCGACTGGGCAAGTCTTCCGCCCAAGGTATTCATCAATATGGAACCCTGTTACGAGGACATTCTCCCTTCCATTACAGCCAAGGAAGTACGGAATGCAAGTTACTGGAGTTTATTTGCAGCACCTGTGGCAGGTATCACCTATGGTGCTAATGCCATTTGGCCGTGGATTCGCAAAGGGGAGGAAATTTTGAATCATTCACGACCCGCCTACCTCCGTACTTGGGAAGAAAGTATTAAACTTCCGGGAAGCGTCCAGGTGGGTAAGATTAGTGAATTGATGCGTAGGTATAACTGGTGGGATTTAAAACCTGCCCCTGAAATACTCCTGGAGCAAGCCGAAAATCCGGAAGGTTTCATTTCGGTCGTACGCTCGGATAAACATGACCTCATTATGGCCTACACACCCTTGGGG
>JBAYRB010000227.1:0-5191 GCA_041676905.1 Spirosomataceae bacterium | reverse complement strand
TACCTTCATGGTAAAACATATACTTTTTGGTTCACCATGAAGGAGATAAGGGTCATGAAGAATATGGTTTTATGTAGATGTAGTCTTAACGTTAGGATACTTCACATGAAATGTGCTTTATCCCCTATTCTCCAGTTCGCCTAAATGGTTAGAAACCGCGAGGGGAGCCAACAAAAAAGCCACTTGAAACATCAAGAGGCTTTTCGACATATATCCACACCATTAAAAATATGGCCTAAGCCATATCTAAAATATTTTATATCTAAAACTAATGTACTGCAAATATAACGAATTTTTGTATATACAAAAAACTTTCATTTTATATGCCGTTGGGTAATTTTATAACAATATCAATAAAAGTCATCGTCATACTCACCGTTTTCGAAATTATCATAATCGCGATCCTCTATTCCTCGAAGGGCAAGACCTTTTTTAATCAAGGCGATTTGTCCAGCATGGTACATGTCGTGATGAATGGCACCATGAAGTAACGTATAATAGCTATATTCTCGACCAAAAACCATTTCGTCTAGATAGGCATCACTCTCAATTTGCTCAAGGGTAGTAATCAGCTCGTCCTGCGAGAGACTTAATTCCATTTGCAAAGTTTCCCATTCAAAATCATCTACCATACCAAATACTTTCCAGTCGTTGTCGGGCGACCTTACCTCGAACTGATGGTCTCCCTGTAAACGACGAGCCGCAAATATCCGCCAAGTAGTGACGTGATACACAATTTCGGCTATGGAATGCGTATTTGGCGTAAGTCGAGCCTCAGCAATGGCCGGTGTTACATTTTGTAGGCAGGCTACCAACGACGGTCCATGCCACGCTTCATCACTTTCATACGTATCATTCAGGAGATCGATAATTCGCAGGGTTTCGTCTTTCACGATGTTTAATTGTTGTATAATTCTTATTTAACTTAAAAACTCTGATTTGCCTATTAATTCACACGGATCAAAAGAGGGCTAATTTGAACGGAAAATTTGCGGGGCAAACTTTTCATATAAATTCCAACGTTTTTAGGGAGAAAAAAGTCTTATTGTTGTTGTTATTATAGTGTGAATAAGCAGTTATTCACAACTTAAAATGATTTCTTTGTTATTCCGTTATAGTTTTAGTCATTAATTAAATTGAAAGCTCACTTGGTCATGAATAGAATAATAAAGCGTTACAGCTTATTTTTCATACTGTTTGGAAGTCTCTTTTTTTCTGCTTGCTCCGAAGACCCGGTCTCGGATTTAACCTATGAGGAGACCCAAGTTTTCTTTACCAACCGCGACAAACAGGTTGATTTTAAGCAGTTCAAAACATTTAGTATCGTCGACTCGGTATACATCATTTCAAATCAGGGTGAAGGCTCTTCTTTGTCTGAAACGGATTATGCTTTGCTCAATCGCATCATTAGTAATATGCAACAATTGGGCTATACATACGTAGGTGCCGACGACGATCCCGATGTCGGTATTACCGTTCAACTCGTCGACAACCGTTACTTAAACCTCGTACAAATTCCAATTGGCGGATACTGGGGCGGCTATTGGGGAGGATATGGTGGATGGGGTCTTGGAATGCCCAGTTATTACACCTATCAACAAGTCCAGGAACTATATTGGATCGTTAATATGCTCGATTTGAAAAACCCCGACACCGTGAATCAAAAGGTTAACATCATCTGGAGTGCACAGATTAGAGGGGAAGGCTTATATGAATTATCGTTAGTCCCCGCAATGGTTGACCGATTATTTGATCAAGTTCCCTACCTGAAAACCAATTAATTGTTAACTACTAAAGAATTTGAAGTAAAATGAAATATAAGTCTTTTTTCATAGTTGCAGGTCTTATACTGACTTCAATCGTTTCGCACGCGCAGTCCGTTGGAAATCTATATCAATTGGAATCCCCCTATCAACGATATACTCATAATCTCTTAACGGTTCGATGGGCAGGATCCGCTCCCTTGGGTTCGATTACCGACGGCTACGTAGATAAAGCTTCTTATAAAAATTATGCAATTACCCTGGAGTGGGTTTTTCGAGATATGCCCCTATCAGCTGGAATCGGGACAGGGAAATACCAATTTGAACAACGTTACCCAAGAGCTATTTATACGTTGGGTGAAAATGAAGTATCAGCTGTTAAAACATCTACATTTTCAGCTGTACCCTTGAATGGTTTTCTTAAATATCATTTCTTGGGTACAAATACCCAGTTTTCTCCCTATGTGCAAGCAACACTAGGCGCGCATTTTAATAATTATATCGACTATTATGGAACCCTAGGTGATCAAAAAAAGCAGACAACCTTTGCCTATGGGGGAGCGGTGGGTTTGAAATTCTTTGTGAAGAAAGACGGACCATGGGGAATTGATGCAGCGATTCATTACGATAAAAATACATTCAAATACGGCTATATAACCGACGGAGTAGGTACCCTTTCGGGCACAATCGGTATATTCTACAGATGGTGGTAGCTATCTTGGAAAAATTCCGATGTTTTCAAAAGATCATAAAGCTTTTCTTTTCTTTTGCACTTTTGTCCTCACAGGGATCGCAGGATACTGGATTATAAAAAACACACTGCCCACAAAAGGGCAGGTGTTTACTCCGGTCATTGCTCAATTTCCTAAACCTAAACTTCTTACACCCGATTCGAGCGACCATGCGTTATCGATCCAACATTACCGCCAAATCGGTAAAGAGATCCACCTGCTAGTGTATAGCCAATCGGAAAATATCGCTCCCTTTGACGCCATTTTATCACAATTCAATCAACACCGGTCAAAAATCGTAGCGGTTAAAGAACCAGGGAGCTGGCTCAGGTTAGCAACTGAAAATCTAACGAGCGGTCCGGTACAGGTGGAATTGATCAGTCAACAAGATTCGCTTTGTAGGGTAAAGTTCGAATTGGAATATAGCGCCGAATTGGCCGAAGAAATCGCTGATACCGCTTTTTGGTTTCGACAAGGAAGTTATGACGAATGGCTTGACATCCGCGTCGTTCAGAAAAATGGACACTTTTTTTTGAAGGATTTTGCCAACTATAACGATGGGCGGAGTAAAACATATTTCGTAGAGGGTATGATAACCCAAGGACTGGAAAAGGGTATTAAAGTGCTCCCTGGTTATACCTATACGGTCGTAGCAAAATGGGTTGAGAAAAACTATGGACAATGGTGGCAACGTTCTAACTATCGCACCTCCCGCCTTCAATCAATTTACATTCACGCCGACACCTCGAATATTTCTTCCTCCACAAACGCATCTTTAACAAAAATAGATTTGCCTTCCTGGTTTCAACCTTCCACTGATTTTAACCCCCATTTTGACAAAATATTTCCGGAATTTGAAGCCCCTGAAGGTAAATTAATCTTGATGTACCGACTTAATGAGGATGTGCCGGCAACAAATTACTTAAAAAGAGGCATCACGCATTTGCCTCGCTGGGAACATACAATTCCTTCCGAGCAACAACATTGGACCGAAGCACCCGGTTTTTTCGAGGATAAGGGCGAAGAATGGTTTAGTCAACTAACAAAAGAAGAAGTAGAAGCCTATGCCGATCGAGTGGGAAAACTAGGGGTTTATGCATTTGATTTTGAATTTTGGAACAGACGCTATTCTAGTCCTGTCAAGCAAAGGTTGATTTGGTTTGCGCGTCGATTAAAAGCAAATCATCCCGATCTCCACTTATTCGATTACTGGGGAGGCAGCGCCTACCACAATACAACTTTTCAAACGGAAGAGGGCTACTTCAATCCTTTAAGCTTTATCAACGATTATCAGACTCCTCGCGCAAACCACTATAACTTTGAAAAGGCTCCTGACGGGGATTCCTTTGGAAAATATTTCAATATAACGATCGTTGACGTATACCCACGACCGCAATTGCTGACCGGTAACGCTGGCTATAATCTTAATAACTACTTAGTACTTTCGGCGATACATGCATCCCGGATAAACCGCAAGTTTGATTTTCAAAAGGAGAATAAAACGATCTGGTATGCCTGGAATCGCTTTATGCCGCTCTACCAGGACCCAGGCTTTCCCTGGCATGTGAAAACCACCGAACCGGCCGGATCACTGGTATTTACAGGTTTAGAAACTCAACCGGCCAGTCAAGCTTTAGCGATCGCACTATTTGCGCTGATTGAAGGTGACGGCTTTTATTTATGGAACGACGCTCAGCCCTGGGGGAAAGGTCCTAACAATTACCGTATAGATCCGAATGACCCTTGGCAAGGTCCGGTAGAATGGTGGCCAAATGATGGAAACGCTAAGGTTGATACCTTTAAGATTAATCCCGATAGCAATGAAAGTCCACGTTATTGGGACTACCCCTCCGAGTATTACCTACTAGGCAGCTGGATGGTTAGCCAGGTAAAAGAAGTATTAGAGCATGGGGTTCGACACGATTTACCTTTTTTTCACAAGGGCGTATGGCAGGAACCCCGAGAAGAGCAAGCGGTCATAGCTGCCCATAATAACTTGCCTTTTGTAACTTCCGTACAAAATGGAAACCAAATTATCGTCCTCGCGCTGGATTCCTTCCAACCGGCTAACCAGTCCTGTCTTCTCCCTATACGCCTACCTAATGGTAGCATAGTCGAAATTGAATTATACGGTAATTGGCCTGCCCTATACAGAGGGGTATTAGATTGAAAGAACTCTTTTGGTAAAAACCTCCCCTATCCTACCTCAATAAGATCTTCTTGGTAATACTGCTGATTCCCTTCGGTCCAATTAAGGTAAACTTTCCAAAAACCTTGACTTAAATCTTTGGTGGATACCGTATGTCTTACACGGTTACCCGGTTTAATCTTCACGGTTACCTGTGAAAACGACTCTCCTAGTTTTTGGAACACTACTTCTGCTTTGCGAAAGTATTCGGGAAGTACGAAAGCAATTTGTCGGGTAGAAGGTTGATAGTTCATGGTTTCAGAGTTTACTGATGAATGAAAAATTCCCCAAAAACGCTAGTGTAAATCTAGGAACTTCGCCCCCCTGAAACCATGACAGAGGTCATGCCCAATGGCGATATAAATTAGTTTTACTCGCCATTGGACTTGACAGTTAACTATTTCTTTTTGAACAACAATTGTGCGACGACGGGGTGGTGATCGGAAGGAAATCGCTGATGTTTTGCATCAGTCAAAACCCCGTACCGCAACACATCGAAATGATTACTT
>JBAYRB010000226.1:0-5243 GCA_041676905.1 Spirosomataceae bacterium | reverse complement strand
CTCAACGAAGCCTTTGCTGCTCAAACCCTGGCGGTGATACAAGAGGCAGGCCTTGACCCAGCGATAGTCAATCCAAACGGGGGAGCGATTGCTCTAGGCCATGCTTTGGGTTCTACAGGAGCACGATTGTCGGTTCAGCTTTTTCAGGAAATGCGCAGACGTAACCAGAAATACGGAATGGTAACGGCCTGTGTGGGGGGCGGTCAAGGCGTAGCTGGTATTTACGAATTACTCTAAAAAAATGGAGGAGTTTCCGTTTGAACACTCCTCCATTCACCTATGAGTCTAACCAAGTTTGAGGTTGAGATTAATAGCCTCCTCTATACTTGTAAGTACTTGCAACTTTATCGATGGCCACTATATAGGCGGCTATCCGTAGTGAAACCTGGTATTTTTGGGCCACTTCATGGACTCTATTGAAGGCATCTTTCATGACTCGATCCGCTCTTCTATTAATTCTTTCTAAGGTCCATTTATAGCCAATTCGGTTTTGCACCCACTCGAAATAAGAAACAGTTACGCCACCTGCATTGGCTAAAATGTCGGGAACTACCATTATTCCTTTTTCATGAATAATAGCATCGGCCTTTGACGAGGTGGGTCCGTTGGCACCTTCTACAATCAGTTTAGCCTGAATGTCTTGTGCATTGTGTTTAGTGATAACATCTTCCTTAGCAGCAGGCACCAACAGATCGACGGGCAATTTAAAGAGTTCGTCGCCATCGATCAATTCTGCTTCTTTGTATCCATCCAGAATACCGTTATTGTCATTTCTATATTGAATTGCTGCTTCAATATCCAATCCGTTTTCATTGTAATAAACTCCTGAAATATCGCTTACAGCAACTATTTTAACCCCTCTTTCCCTGAGCAGGGCAGCCGCATGGGAGCCCACATTGCCAAATCCTTGGACAGCCGCTGTCGCTTTATAGGGATTCAGTCTTAGTTTCTCCATAGCCGCTAAAGCTGCTACCATAACCCCTCTACCTGTCGCTTCCGCTCTCCCTAAGGAGCCGCCCAATACAAGGGGTTTTCCGGTTACAACCGATTGAACGGTCATCCCCTTAGCTTTAGAATATTCATCCATCAGCCAGGCCATTTCCCTTGATCCCGTGCCCATATCCGGAGCCGGTATGTCTTTATCGGGGCCAAATACATCCAACATGGCGAGGGTATATGCACGCATGAGACGTTCCATTTCGCCAGCCGACATAGCACGTGGATCACAGGCAATCCCTCCTTTTGCACCCCCATAAGGGATATCTACCACCGCACATTTCCAGGTCATCCAGGCAGCAAGTGCCCTTACCTCATCGAGATTAACATCCGGCGCAAATCGAATCCCCCCTTTTCCTGGTCCAAGAATTGTGGAATGAATTACGCGGTATCCCTCGAACGTGTGAATGCGACCGTCATCGAGGGTGACTGGGATGCCGACAATGACTTGCTTACGAGGCACCTTCAAGATATTATACATTTCTTCGGAAATCCCCAACAATTCTACTGCTTTGTCGAAACGTTGCATCATCGACTCTAATGGGTTTTCCTTGTCTTTGATGGGAGCTGGTTCTATGAATTTCATCGGTTTTAAAATACTGACATTTAGCCCATTGACTAAGCTTTTTCTGGGCATGCTGCAAACTTACAGCTTTTGCTCAAATTTCCGAGATTCCCTTTTTGCTCCTACCGGCACCCACCCTAAAACCCTGCAAAACAAAATTTGCTTTTTTGTTTTTTCCCAAGATAAACGGGCGAGTTTACCACTTTCCCAAGAAGTTAATTCCTCGTTTTCACACAAACGACAAATAAGAATATTTGTTTAATTTTTATAACGCAATTTTTCTACGCTTCATTTTTCCGGTATTTTTTTCTACTTTTGCAACGAATTTTAAAAACGTGTTTTAATTAAGTTGAGAAGGGTACTGCTATGCAAGAAGAAAAATTAAGATACTCCGAAGAAGAACTGAAAGAATTCGAATCAATCATTCTGGAGAAACTGGAAGGGACTCGCAACGAATTGAACTATATTAAGGAATCCCTTAGCAAAAGAAACGACAGCGGTACAGACAATACTGCAGGCACATCGAAATTGTTGGAGGACGGTGCAGATACAAGTGAGCGTGAAAACTTGAGTCAGCTCGCCGCCCGACTTCAAAAATATTCTACCCAACTAGAAAATGCGTTGGTGAGAATCAAAACAGGAACCTATGGTATCTGTATCGACACGGGTAAACTGATCCCTAAGGAAAGACTACGGGTAGTCCCCCATACCCAGCAAACCATCGAAGCTAAACTGAAGCGAAAGTCATAGGTATAAACGCAGGTCGTCTATATTGAAGAATAAGTCCGCATGTGTATTTACATAACCTTGTAACTACACCTGTGTCGTCTGGGCTCTCCTCATGTAATTTCACATACCCTCTTAAACTATAACACGTAACCGTACGTGCAAGGAAATCTATTTATACCCTCCTAACATTATCCATTTTATGCCCAGATTATGTTGGAGTATAGCAAGAGCCGACATCCTTTCCCGTCACGTTTTTTACCCTGACTATTTCCCTAGCCAGAAGTTGACTTTCCAACCTACTGCATGCAGTTCTTTTTTTACCCTCCAATATTTTTTTCCACGCAAAGGATAGGCAATCCTATGCATGCAAACGCCCATTATCTCATAACAAATTCGTAACTTCAGGGCTTTTAAATCAATTCATCAAAAACTATGATAGCATTGACGACCAGAGGTATAGGCACCTTTATCCTCTGTGCCATTTCCATTTTATCCGTATACGGTCAAACGACCAAAAGTAAATACGATCATCACGTATTATTTCACCCCCTTCAAAATCTGCAACCAGGTAATGAGTTCAGGTCGGCCAGTGGGGTACCAGGTGTCGCCTATTGGCAAAATCAAGCCGATTACAAAATTAATGTGACCCTCGACGACAATTCCAATACGGTAAGTGGTAGCGTCGAAATCACCTATACCAACAACAGCCCCGATGAACTAAGCTACCTTTGGTTGCAACTCGATCAAAATTCATTTAATACCTCTTCGCGGGGAGGTAAAACAACACCCATCACCGGTGGGCGATTCGGAAATCAAGACTTCGATGGGGGCAAAAACATTGGAGAAGTAAGTATTCAATACGGGAAATCGAAATGGCAGCCAGTGCGTTATATCGTGGATGATACCCGGATGCAAATTCGTCTCCAGGAACCCGTAAAAGCGAAAGGGGATATTGTCAAAATCAAAATTGACTACTCTTTCGTCATACCTGATTACGGATCCGATCGGACGGGTATTCTCAACACAAAAAATGGAAAAATATACGAGATAGCTCAGTGGTACCCACGTATGGCTGTCTATGACGATATCGAGGGTTGGAATGTACTGCCCTACCTGGGAGCTGGTGAATTCTATTTAGAATATGGAAATTTCGAATATTCAATTACCGTTCCTTGGGATCACATAGTAGTAGGTTCAGGAGAACTAGTAAATCCCAACGAAGTCTTAACTAAAACCCAAATCGATCGTTTAGCAAAGGCGGCCAAAAGTGACTCTACCATATTTATTCGAACCGCTGAAGAAGTTACCGATCCCAGCTCAAGACCAAAACAAAGTGGTACGCTGACCTGGAAATTCAGATGCAACCAATCACGCGATGTGGCTTGGGCATCCTCCAAGGCTTTTGTATGGGATGCCGCACGAATAAATCTTCCAGATGGAAAAACAGCACTCGCCCAATCGGTGTATCCGGTTGAATCAGGGGGGTATAATGCCTGGGGCCGATCTACTGAATACGTGAAAGGTTCCATTGAGTTCTACTCCAATTATATCATGCCCTATACCTATCCGGTAGCAACTAACGTCGCCGGATTAGTAGGGGGAATGGAATACCCAGGTATCGTGTTTTGCAGCCATGCATCAAAATCGGACCGGCTTTGGGGTGTTACCGATCATGAATTTGGCCACAACTGGTTCCCCATGATCGTAGGGTCGGACGAACGAAAATATGCTTGGTTAGACGAGGGTTTGAACACCTTTATCAATTTCTTGGCCACTGAAAACTTTAATGAAGGCGAATACCGAAATGGACGATTCGATGATATGCACCGAATTGCTCCATTGATTTTCCGTGATTACGCCGATCCTATCATGACCATTCCTGATGTTATCCAACCCGGAAACCTAGGATGGGAAGCATATTATAAGCCTGCCCTCGGCTTAAAATTATTACGTGAAGTCGTATTAGGAAAGGATCGATTCGATTACGCTTTTCGAGAATATACACGAAGATGGGCTTTCAAACATCCAACGCCTTATGACTTCTTCCGAGCCATCGAAAATGCTGCGGGTGAAAACCTAGGCTGGTTCTGGAAGGGCTGGTTCTTTGAAAACTACAAATTGGATCAAGGGGTAAGAGAGGTCACTTATATAGACCAAGACCCGGCGAATGGTTCGGTTATTACGATCGAAAACCTCGAACAATGGGCTATGCCGGTGACTATTGAACTGGAAGAATCCGACGGTCGCAAAACACGCGTTAATCTTCCCGTCGAAATTTGGCAAAGAGGTAATCGTTGGACCTTCAAATCAGATACTCGACTACCGCTGATTAGGGTCACGATTGACCCCGATAAAAAGCTACCAGATATTGATCCTAGAAATAACACATGGCGGCCAAAGAAGTTTTCAACGCCTTCTACCACCAACTAATAAAAAAGGTACCGATCAATTTCGATTCGGTACCTTTTTTTATTCTTAACATCTTATCTCGATCGAATTTCCTTCCTCATAAAGCTACGATAGGAAAGAGCAAAACATACCACTGTGGCAGCGGTCAACCCAGTTAGTTGAGGCCATACGACCAACAGGCTTTGCCCCAACCCCAACGGACTGGGTATGGCTCCATGTAGCTGTTCCATGGTTAATGGCCCCAGACTTCTTACGGATGGCATCAACAAGGTGGTACAGGCATCGCTGAACAATTGACTGGGAACAAGCCTACCCAGCCCTTGAACGAATTTCTGATAAGCGATGATTTGGTTGGGCATGGCAAATTCAGAAGGGGCTATCGACCGTGCAATTAAACTTACCAGCATTCCGTAAAACACGGTGACAAACAACCAAACGGCTATACATGCCAATGCGGAGGTAGAAGGTTGTTTAAATCGTATCGAAAAATAAATCGAGAGATTTAACCAGAACGACACGTACAACACATTCAAGGCAGTCAATG
>JBAYRB010000225.1:0-5253 GCA_041676905.1 Spirosomataceae bacterium | reverse complement strand
CTCATTTCGACAGGCGGAAGTTCTTTAAAAGCAGTCAATGCCCTGAAAGACAAGGGCGCGAATGTCCTAGGCACCGTGGCGATATTCAGCTATGATTTTGAAGTTGCCAAGCAAAACTTCGAAACAGCTGGGGTTCGTTTGGAAGTGTTGAGTACATATCCTATACTAATAGAGGCTGCTTTACGAAAGCAATACATCACTGAAAATCAGGTCGAATTATTGAATCAATGGCGCTTGTCGCCGGAAACTTGGGGGAAATAACACTATGTTAGATGTCACTCATCCATACTTTGACAATTGTCTAAGCTGGCTTTCCTACACGCAAAGACTTTTAATGGAAGCGGACGACGAGACCGTCCCTCCGGTGGAAAGACTGCGCTTTCTAGGAAGGTTTGCCCGAGAAAAGGATGAGTTTGTCAGAGAAAAGATCCCTTTGCTTAGGGCGATGGCCTTGGCGAGTAAAGACACGCTCGAAAAGCTAAATCTCTTCCCTGACACCCTGTTGGTGCATATTCGGGAGACACTGGCCAATCAATTAAAAGAGTTTACGACCATCCTGACTCGTAGCGTACTTCCTGCGCTTTACGATGGAGGAATTCACTTGGTTTTTCGAGAACCTTTTGAATTTGCGCACTATGATTTTCTGCGGAAATACTTTATGGAGGAGGTCTTCCGATACATACAACCGCTGTTGTTAAGCGGTCGAAAATCCTTCAAAAATACCTTCGTCGAGCCGACGGTCTTCCATCTCATCGTCAGGCTATACAAGGATCATCCCGCTCACCATCCGAGCGATTCGGAAGATTTCCAGTACGCATGTGTTAATATCCCCGTCCCCAATACGTCGCGTTTTGTGGAATTGCCCGAATTCAACGGCATGAAACAAATCGCATTTTTGGAAGATATTGTTCGGTTCAACCTGGATATCATATTCCCCGGCTATAAAATCCACGATAGCTTCTGTATTCGATCCGAAAGACCGGCATACCCGGAACTTGACGACGAGCTCATTCCGCTTTATGCGTCACGGGTTTCGAAACAACTGGAAAAGCAAGAATTTGTATTACCCCAGTACGTTTTTTATGAGGCGGACATGCCCGAGTCGATGCGGCAATTTTTATCCGATAGATTCGACATTTCCCCGGAAGAATGGATTGAAGCTGGTCACTACTTGAATTATAGTTCCTTAAGTCGCTTTCCGCACACAAGTAGCCGACTGGAATATCCGGTTCAACGCCAATTTAGTACGGTAGCTCAAACCGAAAATATTTTTGAGAACTTACAACTGGGTGATCATTTACTTCACCTGCCCTATCACTCCCCCTGGCCTATTATAAAATTCTTTAATGATGCGGCGGTGGATCCCTATGTCAAGGAAATCCATGTCTCTCTCTATAAGATTAGTGGTCAGTCTTTCCTGGTCAACTCCTTGATCAGCGCAGCTCGAAATGGGAAAAAGATCACCGCTTTCGTGGAACTGAATCCCAAACTCAGTGATGTGGAGAGTCCCCTTTGGGCGAAAAAAATGAAAGATGCCGGGATCAAAGTGATGTTTAGTACCCCAGGGCTGAAAGTTCATGCTAAGATTGCGTTGATCAAACGCAAAGTCAAGAAAGGCTGGGAAAAATATGGTTACTTGGGGACGGGAGGTTTTTACCGACTTACCGCCAACGAGTCGATTGATCATGTATTATTGACCACCCAACCCGAAATTTGCAACGAACTAGAACTGCTGTTTGCCTACTTGGCCACAGGCCAGGAGCCTAAAAAATTCAAGTACCTCCCCTTCAACCGGCTAATGGTAAGCCAGTTTAACATGCACCGCGGGATCATCGAAATGATCGACCGGGAAATTAAGCATAGTAAGATGGGGAAGAAGGCAGCGATTGTCATCAAGATTAATCAGCTTCAGGACAAGCAGATTATCGACAAGCTGTATCACGCCTCGAGGGTGGGTGTTTCAGTCACGTTGATCGTTACGAATTGCTTGTGCTTAATTCCAGACCTTCCTACCATTAGTGAACAGATTGTTGCGCTGAGATTAGTAGATCGTTACCAAGAGAACTCTCGGATCTTCTATTTTTACAATGATGGTCAAGAAGATATTTTATTGTCGTCGGGAGATTGGACGCATCGGAATTTCAACCGTCGAATCGATGTA
Organism: Spirosomataceae bacterium; assembly: GCA_041676905.1. Taxonomy (GTDB): domain Bacteria; phylum Bacteroidota; class Bacteroidia; order Cytophagales; family Spirosomataceae; genus Ravibacter. The sequence continues at coordinate 3,092 of JBAYRB010000225.1, read as the reverse complement.
GCTTTTAGTATTAGCGATCCTCGATTTAAGAAAACGATGAAACAAGTGCTTCAACATTATGTCAACGATAATCAGAAGTCGGTAAGATTGGATGTTTACCAGAACAATATCCCCGTTGTTCCTACGCCGGGTTCAACGCGTTTACGTGCACAGGAAGCCAATTTCAGGTTGATCGAACACCAGGAGTCCCGTCCTGCCCTCCAAGTGAAATAGTATTCTATTTTTTCATGTCAACTCATCAAAATGGGATCGATAGAACGCAGGGAAAGGCATCGGCGCCGAGTTCGGGAAAGCATCATGAATACCGCCAGGGCTATAGCGGCAAAAGAAGGTTGGGCTTCGGTTTCGGTGCGAAAGATTGCCGATGCCATTGATTACACAGCACCCATTCTCTATGAATATTTTGAAAACAAAGAAAGCCTGCTCGAAGCGATCCGGGAAGAAGGGTTTAAAACCCTGGATGCCCGTTTTAGAAAGATCAAAGAACTCTATCGGAGTCCCGAAAAACAGCTGACCGAGGTTGCCTTAGCCATCTGGAATTTTTCAGCGCAGGCACCGGAAGTATTCCAGGCCATGTTTAACCTCGATGGAGCCTATACTTCTTCAAAGCAAACCTTTCAGGATCAATTGGATTATGAGGACAATCCGGTTTGGGAAATGATCGCTGCTTTTAAACCTCGATTTGCGGAAGCGGTGAATAAAACTTACCGAGAATGGTGGGTGATCACCTACGGATTTATCATCCTTAAATTGACGGTAGCCCCCGACGATAGCGGGGGGTTTACCGAAAATCTTTATATGGAAAATGTAAGGCGTTACCTGCGCCACGCCCAATAATATCACACTACACCTTGCGCAATCATTGCTTCAGCAACGCGCACAAAACCTCCAATATTGGCGCCTTTGATATAGTCGATTCGGCCGTCTGGCAGTCGTCCGTAACGCTTACAAATCATGTGGATATTCTCCATGATCCGGTAAAGTCGTTGGTCAACCTCCTCACGGGTCCAAGACAGACGCAGGGAATTTTGGGACATTTCAAGACCCGATACCGCTACCCCACCTGCGTTAGAAGCTTTCCCGGGAGCGAAAAGAATATCGTTCTTCCGGAACAGTTCTATAGCACCCGGGGTCGAGGGCATGTTAGCCCCTTCAGCGACGCAGAAACAACCATTATTGATTAGCATAGCGGCATCGTTTTCGTCGAGCTCGTTCTGGGTAGCATCGGCAAAGGCTACATCGCAAGGAACTTCCCAGGGCTTTTTACCTTCCACGTACTGGCATCCAAAGCGGTCGGCGTAGACCTTAATGCGCTCTCGCTTGACATTTTTCAGCTCCAGAATATAGGCCAAACGTTCGGCATCAATCCCATTTTCGTCATAGATATACCCCGATGAATCGGAAACGGTAAGTACCTTCGCGCCCATTTCTATACATTTTTCGACTGTGTATTGGGCTACATTACCCGCTCCAGAAATTACGACGCGTTTCCCTTTGAGAGAATCATTTCGCTCGGCTAACATGCGGTCGACAAAATAAACCACACCGTAGCCCGTAGCTTCCGGACGAATTAAACTACCTCCCCATTCGTGACCTTTTCCCGTCAATACACCCGTATATTCGTTTTTCAATCGCTTATATTGACCGAACAAGTAACCGATTTCGCGGGTACCCACACCGATATCACCGGCCGGAACGTCGGCGTCGTGGCTGATATGCCGAAAAAGCTCCGTCATAAAGCTCTGACAGAAACGCATTACCTCCCCATCGGATTTACCCTTCGGGTCAAAATTAGCTCCACCTTTACCCCCGCCCATAGGCAACTGGGTCAAGCTGTTTTTAAATACTTGTTCAAAGGCTAGAAATTTTAAGGTACTGAGATTCACCGAGGGGTGGAAACGCAGCCCTCCTTTGTAGGGACCAATAGCACTGTTCATTTGCACACGATACCCCCGATTTACCTGAATTTCACCGTTGTCATCAACCCACGGAACGCGGAAAATCACGATCCGCTCAGGCTCTACCAGCCGCTTCATCAGGTTCGCTTTTTTGTACCTTGGAATGTCTTCGATAAAGGGGATTAAGGTTTCGGCAACTTCTCTTACTGCCTGGTGGAATTCCACCTCACCTGGGTTATCTCGTTCAACCCAGTTCATGAATTCTTGAATAGCGTCCTCCAACGGTATTAACGATATATTATAATTGAAACACTGACCATTATTTCAGCTTGCAAAAACTGAAACTTGCCTTCGAAATAAGCGGGAATTCACGGATTAAACAAACTTTCGATTGAATTCTTTTGACATTACAAAATATAATAAGTTTAGTCATATAAAGTTGAGAAGGGAATTTTCCTTCAGTTTCCCTCCCGAACAGGAAATAACATTCGGAGGAACAATCACAAATTAATACAATATTTCTTCGTAAGCTTTGCCCTGTTTATCCCACGATAACCGGGTAAGTTTTAACCGATGAATTAGAGATTTTCGGTGACGGTCAAAAAAGCCATGGGAGTGTATGCACACATGGAATTGCACTTAGTTAACATTAATTAAGAGGGGTTAACCTTGCCTTTAGCCTTTATTTAGTATTTTTGGCCCTATTTCGGTAAGAGTTCGACTAAAAAAAGGGATAAAAAGAAAAAAAATTTACATGAATCGATTTAACCGTTTAAACAATCTCACAGGCTGGATAGTCTTCGCAATAGCGTTAGTGACCTACTTATCTACGGTTGAAAGAACAGCCAGTTTTTGGGATTGTGGCGAATTCATTGCCTGCGCTTACAAACTTCAGGTACCCCATCCTCCCGGCGCCCCATTTTTTCTTCTACTTGGCCGATTATTTTCAATGATGGCCTTTGGCGATACGGAACAGGTCGCCTATTGGGTTAACATCTTGTCGGTCACGAGCAGTGCCTTTACCATCCTCTTCCTTTTCTGGACCATTACCATGTTGGCTCGTAAATTGGTAAAAAGTCCGGAAAATGAATTATCAACCGGTGACACCTATTTGATCCTCGGAGCAGGTGTAGTAGGTGCACTTGCCTATACCTGGTCCGATTCCTTCTGGTTTTCGGCCGTAGAGGCAGAAGT
>JBAYRB010000224.1:0-5258 GCA_041676905.1 Spirosomataceae bacterium | reverse complement strand
GTGTGCTTCATCTACGATATTGGCTTTCATACGCCCGTCGGACAGGGGCTCATCGAGTCTGAAATATATGTTGTTCAAAAATGTCTCAGCTAAGGCGGGGTCACTCCAAACCGCTGTTTCTGAGAATTCAGTATAGGGTGTAGTTTCCAGGAAACTCTGATCACAGGCCTGAAAACCAAGCGCTAAACCCAGAAAAGTAAGTTTTATATGTAAATTTTTCATCGATCAGAATGTTAAGGAAATTCCAAGGTTATACACTTTGTTTAAGGGATACGCTGTAGCCGATGTTACTTCAGGGTCAAAGTCCTGGACTTTTGTGAAGGTTAGGAGGTTAAGTCCTGTAAAAAAAATCTGCGCGTTACTGATCCATAATTTTTGGCAGAGCGAAGCGGGAAGATTATATCCGAATTCAAAATTTTTAAGTCGGAGGTAATCAGAGCTTTGCAACCAATAGGTATTTTGGTTGTTACGCCAATATTCGGAATAACGGTTCCATGGACGGGGTTTTGAGGCGTTAGGATTGTCTGGAGTCCAGCGGCCTTCGGTATCCCTTTTTAAATAATTCCCCGTTTCCCCATTGAATTCATAGTAGTCATTACGAAGTGTACCTGTTGCCCATTGGAAAAATAGGGAGGTATAAAAACCTTTATAGTTAAGATCGACGTTAAATCCACCGGTGTGCGTCGGAAGATCCGTTTTATGGATCCTGACACGGTCCAACCCATCGATTTTGCCATCTTCATTGACGTCTTCAAAAATGACATCTCCAGGTCTTGCCCCCGCCCAATGCGGATATGCATCGACCGCAGCTTGATCGGAGAAGATTCCGATGGCACGGTAATAGAGGCCTGTATTCATAGGATACCCAGTAGACTTTTGATAGTCAGGCACGCCCGGAGTCTCGTCCCAAAATTTGATACGATTCTTGTTGAAATTAAAATTCAACGACAGGGTATAGTAGAAATCATCGACGTTATCCCTATACGCGATTTGAAACTCTGAGCCTTGATTTACTACTTCTCCTATGTTTTCTCTGGGTAGAGTCAAACCGGAGGAAGAAGGCACCGATGCATTACGATTCCACAATATGGAAGTTCGGTAGTTGTAAAAATATTCGGCAGAAAGCGTCAGTTTGCTATTTAAGAAGCTTGCATCCAAGCCAATATTCGATTGATTGGCAACTTCCCAGGTAACGTTCCTGTTTGGGATTCTTAATTCCCTTAAAATTTTACTTTCTACGTTCTCGTTGAAAACATATATCTCTTTCGATGCGGAAGCGAATCCATAGCTAGCCAGATATTGATAAGTATCGATTCGGTCGTTTCCAGTTTGTCCCCAAGAGCCCCGTAATTTTAAATCGTTCGCTACACCTTTTAATGGTTCCCAAAAATTTTCTTCCGAAACCCTCCATCCTAAAGAAACACCTGGGAAGAAGCCAAAACGTTTATCTTTAGGGAAGATGTATGAACCATCGTACCGCCAAACAAATTCGAAGAGATATCTATTATCAAAATCATAGTTTGCACGTCCGAAATAGTTTAACCTAGCTTGGACTGATGCACTTCCCCCATTATTTTTTTCGGCGTCGCCTCCTGCAAAAAGTTCATCTAAAGCCGTAGAGACAAAGTGTTTCCGGAACGCGTAAAAACTCATGGCCGTACCGGTAATCTTCTCTAGACCAACCATCGCTTTAAAATAGTGTTTAGAACCGATTTCTTTTTCGTAGTTAACCAAGGCATTCATGGTTACAAGTTTTCGGTCGGCCATATCTTGTTGTAACTCGGGGTTCGAGTAGCCTTTTTGACCGACGGTTAAAACAGGATTGCCTTCGTCGTCATACGTTTCCCTATCCCATGAATATAGATACCACGGAGTTCGCCATAATTTATCGTTAACCATCGTCCGGTCGAGAGCAGCACTCGCTGTGATCCCTAAACCTTCTACCCAGGGTATTTGCACATCAATATTGGCACGGTTCTCGAGTACCGTGGTTTTATTACGATCATAGCCGGTTTGATTGGTCGTAACCACCACTGGATTGTTGCCATATTCTATGTCGGGACCGTTTAATCCATTAGGCCAATAAGCGTGCATATTCGGTTTTCCCCTTCGAAGCATTGAAAAAATATCGGAAGCCGAACGCGTCGGGTAATTTCTGTTTTCTTCTCTTCCCGCCATTCGTATACCGTATTTGATATATTTTGAGAGTTGCCCATCCAGGTTGAGCCGGTAATTCATCTGTTTATAATAGGTCGCGCTATTCTTGTAAATGGCATCTTGAAAATTGGTTCCTACCGACACGTAATAAGAAAGTGCTTCCTGCCCTCCCGAGATACTTGCGTTGGTCATTCGTTGAGGAGCAGAATTATTAAAGGTAGCGTCGTACCAGTTGGTGTTAGGGTATAGCCAAGGGTCCTTACCGTCGCGATAATTTTGAATTTCCTCTTCTGTATAGCGTGGTGCCTGACCGTCGTTGGTATAAATCTCATTAAGCATTTGCAGGTAGGTCGCAGCATCAGCCGTTTCTGGTATTACGGTCGGCTTGCTCCAACCTTGATTATGGGTTACTGTTACCTGGGGTTTTCCTATTTTTCCTTTTTTTGTAGTGATAAGAATTACCCCGTTGGCTGCTTGTGCTCCGTAGATGGCGGCAGATGCGTCTTTCAATACCGTAACACTTTCGATATCGGTTGACATCAGTCGCTCCAGCCCTCGATTCGGCACCCCGTCAACCACAATCAGTGGGGAATTGTCCCCCAGCGTATTTGCACCTCTAATTCTAAACGTGGACCCATCCGACCCAGGCTGCCCAGAGCGAGTCACCACCACCAAACCGGGTAATCGCCCCGCCATTGAATTTGATAAATTAACTACAGGGGCACGGTTGAGAACCTCCCCTTTTACCGTGGTGATCGAACCTGTGATGGTAGCCGCTTTTGCCGTACCATATCCGACCACCACCAATTCATCCAACGTTTTTTGATCAACTTCTAGGGATACATCGATAGCGGATCGATTACCCACTTCCGCCTCAATTGACACATATCCCACAAATGAGAAAACTAATATAATTCCGCCTCTATCCGGAACGGTTATTCGGTATAGTCCCTCCGAATCGGTCACGGTTCCTTGTTGAGTACCTTTGACTAAAACATTAACCCCCGGTAATCCTTGTCCATTTTCGTCGGTCACACGTCCCGAAACAATTCGGTCAGTGATCGAAATCTCGGAGGGTAGCACTATTGTCTGCTTTTGGGACGAGGATGGGTTTTTAGCTGGTTGCAGTATAATTTGTTGACCTACAACCTCATAGCTTATCCCTAATTGTTGGGTCAATTTTTCTAATACAGTTACCAACGGCTCGTTAACAAAATGGAGCGTAACTTTTTCTTCCCGTGGAAGCGTGTGGGGACGATAGGCGAATTTGACCGAGGCCTGTTGCTCAATTTCATTCAAAACCTTCCGGATCTTTTCACCATTCATTTTAATATTGACCTTCCGGTTCAATAATTCTTGTGCCGAAATGGGATGAGCCAGGGTCCCCCCCGCAAAAATCACCGCTAACAATAGCTGCAAAAGCGAGATTTTCATAAGGTGGATAATAGTCTGATTTACTAATAGTTTTCTTTTCATTAGTTTTACATGTTTTCATGAATTTTACAGGATTGGAAACAGGATCCGGAGCCCGTTTTGAAAAACGGGATGGCTATACTGAGCAATACGTTCTCCGGAAATTGCGTCAAGGGTGGCCTCAACACCCCTGGCGCTTTTTTTAAGGATTGATTTGCTTCATAGGCGTAGGGCTGATTTTTTAGTACCTTAAATAGAATCAATTATTTCTAATAGCATCCGGTGCCATCTATGATCACCTGTGCATCAATTAATTTGTACTTGGCGTCGAGTACCTTACAATTTACTTCCAGCTTTTGGCAGAGTTCTTCCTGGGTCAGATCGACGGTAAGACGGCAGTCTTCAAATACCTCTTCATTAAAAATCACTTCGATCCCATAGACACTGGCCAGGGTCTCGAATATCTTTCTGGCAGGAGCAGCTTCAAACGCAAATAATGCTGGAGGCACTAGCTTAACGGCTTCCGGTTTTTCAACGAGGGTCTTTCGTAAGGTCTCACTGCCCCTTTCAAAAACGACTTTCTGATTAGGAGTCAACACCACCCCATTCGATTCCGGATCCGTCTGTTGATTCGTTCGTTCACTATACACCGACACGCGCCCCGTTTTGACTTCTACCGTGACATTGCGATCTTCCTCTCTTGCATGAATACTGAAGCTGGTCCCTAACACCCGGGTAACCAAACCGTTGGCAATCACCATAAACGGCCGACTAGCGTCCTTTTCGACCTCAAAAAAAGCTTCACCCGCTAGGTGCAATAACCTTAAAGAGTCGTTAAAATGTTGCTGGTAGCGTATACGGCTATCCTTTTCCAAAACGACCTTACTCCCATCCGCCAGCTCTATTTGCATACGAGTTGAAGTATTATTGATCGCTTCTTCCCACGCTGCCTCAATTTCATTTTCAGCGATAACACTTCGCTCCGAGAATTGATTTTGAGCCGATAAGAACATCCCCCACCCTAACGCAATGCCGAGTAACAAGAGAGCTGCAGCGGATAAATACCAATGACCCGCCCCCCAAGGTTTCCGTTGGATGGATTTCTCCAATCGCTCCCATACCGAGTGGACTCCTTCGTCTATCGCCGGATTTGGGGGTAAATTGGACAAACCCAACACTAGTCTTCGGCCTTCCTCTACATCGTAATATTTCTCTGGAAACTCTTTCAGAAAGTCATTCCAAAATGCCTCGGAACCTCTGTCTGGCTTGCATACCCAACTTTTAAAATCGTCATCGGCTGCAAAATCCTCCGCTTTGTATTGATAATAATTCATTGCTGTAGTGTTTGAGGAGCTATCTTACTTGAGTATCTGCGGTTTTTAGGTAGTTATATAATGAAGCCAAACGTCAGTGAAGCTGCTCATATATTTCCATAAAATGACTCCGAAAATGAGCGTGAGAATTCGGACCGTTTCCCTTAGGGCTTTTAATCCGGTGTAGATGAATTTACAGGCCGACTGGTAATTGACACCCATGATCTGTGCGATTTCCTCATTGCTGAAGTGCATATAGAAACGCAAGTTGAGTGCCTGCTGTTGACGCTGCGTTAAAAGCTTGTAACCCCGTTGTAATTGGGCAAGCAATTGTTCACGCCCCTCTTGGTCGATTAAAACATTCTCAATCGATAG
>JBAYRB010000223.1:0-5268 GCA_041676905.1 Spirosomataceae bacterium | reverse complement strand
TAAAAATTTTAACTTTTCCGTACTTTTTCCTCTACCGACCGTGGAAAACGTAAAAAGGACCAAAAAATCAAGATCTTCATAACGCTATCAGCCCAGTGAAACGTCACCCCAGTCTGACTTTCTTTTTTACCTTATCCAACGCACGACCTGAAGCCACTCCCTCACTCCACACTCCGATTTTGGCTGCAGGCGAGGTTATCTATTTGCCCTATGAGTGTGGCAAGAAAATAAAACGTTGCAGGTGTAATTTTGTGAAACTATTATGAGGAGGTGTAATAACCTAGTCATTGTTTCTTTTCAACTTTAAGATCAAGCATATCATAAGCCCATACACTTCTCGAGTTTTTGTTTGGTGTCAGGGACTCCCCCCACCCACCCATTTCAAGTTACGCACGAGACGGTTACTGATCGCCATTAGCTATCTTTTGTTTCACAACTGTTTCATAAATAACTTTTAATTAGCGCCCAACCACTTGATTTTGAGTCAATTACACAAACTTTGTAATAACCCCCTATGGGTCACACAATCAGTAGCGATTTCAAACGTGAAGCAAAGAAAAGCCGTCAAATGAATAATTTGGCGGCTTTTGCTTTTGTATCGGTTTTGGGTTAAAATTCGTATGGGGGCACAACGTCAATATTTTGGATGAGTGTCAATAGTTGTGGGGTTGGTTGTATTTTTTCTAGGTTTGTGTTTGAATTATGATGATTTCAGAGAAGGGCGGTCTACCTACCTCAATAGGGTGAACTTACCCATTATCCTTAATCCAAAAATTCATCTAAGCCTCCCACCTTTTTTATTTCTTAACTGCTTACTTTCGTTTATAATTACTTGATAACTGGATCGTTAACGACCTCTTGCGTAACTTGAAATGGGTGGGTGGGTGGGGGGATTCCCACGAAAAGCGACCAAAAATCAAAGCCCCAATACCCCTGCCGATAAATTTTTTATCCTCTTTTTTAAATGGTAATAATTACAAAATTTTATCTGTGCAACACGTGTGACTGAAGCGTTGTGTTGAATTCAAAACGATCCACATGAACCGAACAGGATCCCTTTTTTCTTTACTACGGGGATTTTTATGGTGATGATAAAATATCCCCCCCCTACTTCTCGACCAACCGCCTATATAAAAGCTCTGTCACTTTGGCTAGAAACTCGTTTCTTCCATCTGTATAAACAGGATTACTGCCGTTGGTAATGGCCACAATGACCCATTTTTCCCGAGGCTCAAAGACCATTATACTATGCAACCCATAGGCACTACCCGTGTGCCCTTTCAATAGCTTTCCAGGGATTAACTTTTCCATCTGAGTCAGCCCCAATCCATAACCCTTTGCATTAGGAACAGGTGTTTGCATCCGTTTCGAATTCTTCTTTTTAATAATTCGTTGTCGTTGGTAGGTTCCATAATTTGCGTGCATGGTCATGTATTTAGCCAAATCAGGGGCATTTATTTTCATCCCACCCGTGGGTGAAAATACAGGGGTACTGCGACCCATTTGATAGGAAGCTAAAATTTCACGCCTTGGGTGATACGCGTCTGGCTGTACAACAAACTCACCCGTTTTCTTATTGTACTCATATATCATAGCCAATCGATTTTGATCAAGAGAATCCACACAATACCCTCCGTATAACCCCATAGGTTCTAAAATGTTTTTACGGATATATTCGTCAAAACGCAACCCACTTACCCGTTCAATGATCGTCCCCACCATATTGAAATTCAAATTGCAATATTGATAATCCGTCCCCGGCCGATAGCTATTATAACATTTTGACGCTAAAGCATTGGTGGCAGGATCAATCACATCCAAATTGAAATAACCTTGCGAATCATTCAACGACGACGTATGCGATAGCAACATTTCAAGGGTTATCGGGGTCTCAGGGTAATTCGGATGACGGACCGAAAAACCAATCAGCCCGGATACATCATCACTTAATTTAAGCTTACCTTTTTCTACCAGTTGCATAACAGCCGTAGCGGAGAACGACTTGGAAATGGAAGCTATCCTAAACAAATGATTAATAGCTAGATCCTCTCCTTTCTCCATGTTTTTCTTACCAAAGGCTTCGGCAAAAATTATATCTCCTTTATTTACCACGGCAACTGATAAACCCACAGCTTTATACTCAGCCATTAACTGCCGAATTTCATCGCCAATTTGATTTTGACAAAATCCCCTATTAATCATACAGGAGACTAAACAAAAAATCAAAATGGCCTTTTCAAATAGGGTTTTCATCGTTTCATACGTTATATCGAACCTTTGTTTCCAATGGAATTTAAAACCTAAATTACATAAAGGGTGAAAATAATCTGACGACCCGCTCTAAGAACACGATCCATTTAGGACGACGGAGCCATTCCCTCAAATCCAATTCTTCGGCATGTTGAATATCGTTGAAGAAATCACGTGCTAGTTCTTCAGCTACATCGTTATCGTAGACAATAGCTGAAACTTCGAAATTCAGATCGAAGCTTCGCGCATCCATATTGGCCGTCCCTACCGATGCAATTTGGCGGTCAATAACAAAGGTCTTGGCGTGAACGAACCCTTTTTTATAGAGATATATTTTTACACCTGCCGCCAAAAGCTCCTCGAAGTAGGACTGTGAAGCTAAGGTGACAAAAAACGAATCCCCTCGCTCGGGAACCAAAAGTTTAACTTTGATCGAACTCAATGCAGCAATAATCAAAGCTTCCTGAAGGCTGGTATCTGGAATATAGTAAGGGGTGGTAATAAGGATTTCTTTTTTAGCTTTATTTACCGCTTGAATGACGGCATATAAAATATTTGGTAAATCGGAATCTGGACCACTCGCCGTAACCTGAACCAGCTTGGCAGATTGGTTAGGATTAAGGGGTTCATTCAAGGGAAAATAGTGATGATTTACGGTGATGTTACTTCCTGCACAAAAATTCCAGTCAGCTAAAAAGATTTGTTGCAGGGACATGGAGGAATACCCCCGAATCATCAAGTGAGTGTCTCTCCAATAAAGCGCTTCGCCCCCCTTGTTGATGTATTTATCGGCCACGTTAATTCCTCCTACGAAAGACGTCATCCCGTCAATGACCACGATTTTTCGATGATTTCGGTAATTGAGTCGGTTAGCCAAGCCAATGATTCGGATGCGGTTAAACGGAAAAGCCTGAACACCATTTTGTAGGAGTTCTTTTACCAAACCCCGTCGGATGCGCATACTACCGAAATCGTCGTAAAGAAGACGTACCTCTACCCCCTCTTTAGCTTTTGCAATCATTACCTCCTTTAATTGATTCCCTATTTCATCATCTTCATAGATGTAGGATTGCATATGGATATGTTTTTTGGCCTGCCGCATCTCCTCGATTAAGACCGGGAAAAACGCCTCTCCATTCTGCAGGATTCGCACTTCCGAGTTTTCTAATACCCTACTGCCACCGACATTGGCATGGGATAAAAGGGAAATCAACTCCCGGTTTTCTCGGAATACAGGCAAGTCCAGCTTAGTCAAATTTTCATGATAAGCCACCACCCGTTTTTGAAAATCAGCTTTAAAGGACTCGTCGATTTTCAATTTTTTGGAATAGATTTTCCTTTTCCGGTAGTTGATTCCAAACGAAAAATAGAATATCATGCCCAACACCGGAATAAAGATGACCAACAAAAGGTAAGCCAGGGTTTTAGTGACCGATCGTGTGTCGTGAACGATTCTAACAATTGCAATAAGGACGATAAGGAGGTAGAAACCCTCTACCAGAAGCAACCATTTACTCCCTTTTAATAACAGTGTCATTGACGTCGTATATGCCTGATGTGAATATACTACTTCGAGCGAATTTTTGGCTGGTATCGGTTAAAACGGTGCAAAAATATTATTCAAACCGTATCGATACCTATTTTTTATCCTATATATTGCTGAGAATTGGTGCCGTGTCCCGCCTATTTTTTGCAAAAACCCCTTCCTTTCTAGAATGGGAATAAACCTTTTTTTTCTTTAGAAGGGTAGTTTGTGCTTTTCAAATCGTATAGTTATAAAACAGAATTGTCAGTTTCTCAAAAAAATAAAATGAGTTCACAAAAAGAAGTTTGGTTAGTAGCAAGCGGGGATTTACGTCCCAGGGCTAACGAAGATTGCTGGCCCGCACAGTTAGACATGGAAAACAAGCTGGGAGCAGCGATTTCTGCCCTTGGTTGGACCGTTAGACGAGCACATCCGTACATTCCAAAAAAGAAACACGGCTTTATTGACTCGCAGAAGTATGGAATGGAAGTTTTCCGTAACATTCCTGCCGATGTACCCTTGATCGTAGCGGAAAGTGTTTGGCAGTATACCCACCATGTGTTGGCGGGGCTGACGACACATCAGGGACCAATCCTGACCGTTGCCAACTGGGACGGACAATGGCCTGGACTGGTGGGGATGTTGAATTTAAACGGCTCACTCACCAAAGCAGGGGTTAATTATAGCTCGCTTTGGAGTGTCAACTTCGATGACGATTTCTTTGTTAATGGCCTCAAGGAATGGTTTGAAACGGGAAAAGTTACCCATGATTACAGCCATGTAACCTCCTTTGATCCTAGTTTAATTCCGGACGAGGATCTGCACCTGGGTACCGAATTCGGACGGAAATTGAAGGAGAAAAAAGCCATTATGGGGGTATTCGATGAGGGCTGTATGGGTATGTTCAACGCCATAGTTCCCGATCATTTACTTCACCAAACGGGTATATTCAAAGAAAGACTCAGTCAATCGACCTTGTATGCTCGTATGCTCACCGTATCCGATCAAGAAGCCGAGCAGGTATTACAATGGCTTTTGGATAAAGGGATGACCTTCCAATGGGGAACAGATGGGGCTACCGAACTTACCCGCGAACAAACCCTGGAACAATGTAAAATGTACATTGCTGCGGTTCGCATTGCTGACGAATTCGGCTGCGATACCATCGGAATTCAATACCAACAAGGGTTAAAAGACTTGGCTCCTGCGAGTGATTTGGTGGAAGGACTGCTTAACAACACCGACCGTCCGCCGGTCTATGCAGAAGATGGTCGCGAGTTATTCCCCGGATCTGCCCTTCCCCATTTTAATGAAGTTGACGAATGTGCGGGAATTGATAGTCTTGTCACCTATCATCTATGGAGAGAGCTTGGTCAACCAGGGGAAAATACCTTACACGACCTGCGCTGGGGCGAGCACTATAAAGGCGATGGTATTGACGACTTTGTTTGGGTATTCCTGATATCCGGTGCGGCACCACCTGAACATTTTAT
>JBAYRB010000222.1:0-5273 GCA_041676905.1 Spirosomataceae bacterium | reverse complement strand
CTTCGAGCGATACGAATTGCAAAAGAGAAAGTTACTTCCGCGTATATCGAACAGATGGAGCTCAATAGACAACTTACAGCTACCGAAAACGAACGTTTAGAACGCATGGTCGAAGAGCGTACCAATGAGATTTTGGAGAAAAATACGTTGTTGGAAAAGCAGAAGCAACAACAAATGAAATCGGAATATGAAAAGCGACTTTCTGAAATGGAGATGCAAGCCCTCCGTAGTCAGATGAATCCACACTTTATATTTAATAGCCTGAATTCGATTAGGCATCAGATTTTAACCAAAAACTATGAAAATGCGAGTAGCTATTTGGTTCGATTTGCGCGACTTTTAAGGAAAATATTACATAATTCCCGGGTTCCTGTCATCCCGTTGTCGGAGGAAATCGATTTGATCAGTCTTTATTTACAACTGGAAAAGTTGCGATTTGGTGATCTTTTTGAGTATCATATCACGATTACACCCGACTTGGATACCGAACGTATATTGATTCCGTCTATGCTTTTACAACCTTTTGTTGAAAATGCGATTAAACATGGAATCGCAGCCAGCCAACGATTACCCCGCCGACTGGATATTCGGTTGGGTGAAATCTTAGATGGTTTTACGTATATAATCGAAGACAATGGTATAGGACGTGAGGCGGCTATGAATAGAAAGCCCTGGGAAGAAAAGGCAGGCTTAGGTCTGAAAATCACGGATGAAAGAATAGCGCTTTTTAACGCAACCTACGGCCAAAAAATCCACGTAGAGTTTGTAGATATGAAAGATGAAAACCAGGAACCCTTGGGCACCAAAGTGATAATTACGCATAAAAGTACTTAATGATATAACTATGACCTATTCTGTAGTCCTGATTGACGATGAACGTCATTGTACGGAAAGCCTTGAATTACTTCTCGGTGAAAAGCATCCCGACCTTAAGGTAACGGGAAAGTTCAACGACTCGCGGGAAGCGTTGGAGTTCCTGAGGAAAACTCCCACCGACCTCGTTTTTCTCGATATTGAAATGCCTGGGATGGGGGGCTTTGAATTACTAGGGAGTCTCGAACAATTGCGATTCGACGTAATTTTCGTGACAGCCTACGACCAATATGCTGTGAAGGCGTTCAATTATAGTGCCATCAGCTACCTATTAAAACCGGTCGATGAAGACGAATTGGATAATGCGTTATTGCGCTGGAAAGAAAAAAACGAAAAAGTCTTAAGTATGGCGCAGCTGACCATGATGAATGAAATGCTTCGGAGTAATTACCGGTTAAAATCCCGAGTGGCTCTTCCAACGCTGGATGGGTTGGAATTTATCGAAATAGAAGATATTATTCGATGCGAAAGTGAAAGTAATTATACTCGAATTTATTGTTATGACACCTCCAAATATTTGATTTGTCGAACGTTGAAGGAGGTAGAACAAGTCCTAAACGAAAACGGGTTTATTCGAGTCCATCATTCCCATTTAATCAATCCGAAGTATATCCGGAAGTTCGTTCGGAACGACGGTGGGTATCTGATGATGAGCGACGGTGCGTCGGTGCCAATTTCAAGAGGGAAGAAAAATCGATTATTTGATCTATTCGTCAACGTTGAACGTCTTTAAATTCAAGCCAGCAAGTCTTTCACGACATGGCCATGGACATCCGTAAGTCGATAGCGTCGCCCCTGATGTTTGAAGACAAGTCGTTCGTGGTCCAATCCAAAAAGGTGTAGAACCGTAGCTTGAAAGTCGTGGATGTGCACCCCATTCCGAACGACGTTGTAGCTCAGTTCATCGGTTTCGCCATAGACTAGGCCGGGTTTGATACCACCTCCCGCCATCCACATCGTAAAGCATCCAGGATGATGGTCCCTTCCGTAATTGTCGGGGGTAAGTCGCCCTTG
The DNA here is from genome assembly GCA_041676905.1 of Spirosomataceae bacterium. GTDB lineage: Bacteria > Bacteroidota > Bacteroidia > Cytophagales > Spirosomataceae > Ravibacter. The sequence goes on along the minus strand of JBAYRB010000222.1, from coordinate 3,386 downwards.
TGAAAAGCTAGTGCGCCCGAATTCTCCACCCCATACGATGAGCGTATCGTCGAGTAAACCCCGTTGTTTCAGGTCCATGACTAATGCTGCAGAAGCTTGATCTACATCTTTAGCTTGTTTTTTAATGTTTTTGGGAAGGTCCCCATGTTGATCCCACCCCATATGATAAAGCTGAATGAATTTAACGTCTCTTTCCGCCAGCCGCCGTGCCAGCAAACAATTGGCGGCAAAGGTCCCTGGGATACGCGCATCTTCCCCGTACATTTTATAAATGTAGTCGGGCTCACCTGCGATGTCGACGGCTTCAGGAACAGAGGTTTGCATTTTATAAGCCATTTCATATTGACTTATACGAGAATGGATCTCAGGATCTCCCCAAAGCGAAAATTGGTGTTCATTCAATTGTTTAATGCGATTCAAAGCTCTTCTTCGGTCCTCTGGATGCACCCCATACGGGTTTTCTAGATAGAGAACCGGGTCTTTACCGGCTCGGAGCTGCACGCCTTGATGATGTGAAGCCAGGAAACCGTTCGCCCAGGCTGATGAGCTTAGTGGTTGGTCGGAAACCCCTTTTGATATCATGACGATAAAATGCGGGAGATTTTCATTATCACTCCCTAAGCCGTAACTGAGCCATGAGCCCATGGAAGGCCGCCCACTTTGTTGGGATCCGGTTTGGACAAACATCACGGCAGGTTCGTGGTTGATTGCTTCCGTATACATCGATTTGACGATGCAAAGCTCATCTACAATTTTAGCCGTATAGGGGAATAATTCGCTGACCCACGCTCCCGATTGCCCATATTGTTTGAAATCATAAATCGATTGAACCAACGGGAAGGTAGACTGTCCGAGCACCATTCCGGAATTTCGTTGAGTTCCTCGGATAGAATCTGGAATTTCCTGGCCGTGCCACTTAGCTAGGGCAGGTTTGTAATCGAAGGTTTCGATTTGAGAGGGGCCGCCACTCATAAACAGATAAATAATCCTTTTAGCCCGAGGAGAAAAATGGGCTCCACGGGTGGTTTCAGTAAAATCAGTCGCTGCCTTCAAAGCGCTTCGTTCCCGGGCAGATAATTGGGAGCCCAGTAAACTTCCCAGGGCTATAGATCCTAAACCTAACCCTGCTTTAGTCAGAAAATCACGCCGATTAAGTTGGGTCAAAACATTCTTAATCTCCTCCATTCTAGCACCTTATTTTCGCGTTATTGCTTCGTCTGTATTCATAATTGAGTGAACCACGGTAGCCAATGCAGCTAATTCTTCATGGGGAATATTTTCATCCACCGGAAGGTAACCGGTGCTGAGATAATCGGCCGCTTTTTTTGGTGATTCCCTAAATCGGGTCACTTCTTCATCGTAATAATTTTCCAGAATTTCGCATTCTTTTGAATCAGGCTTACGTCCGGTAATGACCCGAAAAGCTGTCGTTAGTAAATGTCGCTTGTCTTCAGTCGAGCTCTGTTTTAAGAGGTTTTCTGCCAAGACTCTGGCTGCTTCCACATATTGAGGATCGTTCAACAGGACCAGGGCTTGTAAAGGGGTGTTGGTTTTTCGTCGGTTGACTGCACATTCTCCGCGTTCCGGTAAATCGAAAATCAACATCGATGGAGGAGGGGCAGTACGCTTCCAGACGGTATATAAACTTCGGCGGTAAAGGCCTTCTCCCGGTTCCTGAAGGTATTTATAACGCCAAACCTTGTCGCTGATTTCATCCCAAAGCCCTTCAGGTTGATAGGGATATACACTGGGGCCTCCCATTTTTCTTACAAGTAACCCGCTTGTAGCAAGGGCATTATCGCGGATCATTTCCGCGCTCAATCTGAAGCGAGCCCCCCTCGCTAATAAAATGTTTTCCGGATCCCTTTCTTGTTTGTCCGGAGTGACGATCGAACTTTGTTGATAAGTAGCGGATGTCACAATTACTTTATGAAGTTTCTTTATATCCCAGCCCGACTCTATGAATTCTACAGCCAGCCAATCGAGCAATTCCGGATGGGACGGTAGGGCTCCCTGGTTACCAAAATCGCCGGGTGTACGTACCAGTCCGGTGCCAAAATGTTGTTGCCAGATGCGATTAACAAAAACGCGAGCTGTAAGCGGGTGTCTCGGGTCGAAGAGCCATTTCGCTAAACCTAATCGATTCGGGGGGAGGGAAGAATTGTATTCGAATAGTTGCGAAGGTGTGCCCGGTTTGACTATTTCTCCAGGTGCGTTATAAAGGCCGCGGTCCAGTACGTAAGTGGGTCTCGGTTTAGGCATGTCCCCCATCACCATAATCTCGGGGATGGAGTTCATTAAGCCGTTGAGTTCGTTTCTTTTGTTAAGAAGACTATCGGTGAGGCCGGACGGATCGGGAAGATAATGAGCGAAATAATATTCCCGAAGCAGGCGATAATGATCACGATCCTTTTCATCTTTGAGGATAGAAAGGGCTTCATCGGGATTAAATTCATAAAGGACTTCGAGCGGTGTTAGTTGTCGATTGTATATTTTTAGTTCGTCCAAACCACCGTCTTTAAACGGAAGCATCAGACTGCGCTGCCCCAGCATAAAACCTTTAAATCCGTAGGTGTGAATATTCCATTCGTATAAAATACCTTTATAGAGATTGTCGTAATCAACTGTCACCTCCACCAATTTTCCATTCAGATAGATCTGAGTTCCGTGTGCCTTGCTAGAGCCGTCATAGGTTATGGTTACATGAACCCATTCCTTTTCCTTAATGGGTTGGGCCGTCGAGATCTGTATGGAATTTTGAGGGTAGGAGTGGGCGATGATAAACTGAAGTTTGTTGTTTTCCAATTTAAGGGAGTAACCTTTTAAACCTAATCGGAGGTCTTCACAATGGTAAAAAACTCCAGCATCTGGGTAGTTTTGTGCAGGGTAAATCCATAATGAAACAGAAAAGGGCTCTGTTCTTTCGTACCACCCAATTTTATTCCCCAGGACAACCGAATTATAGTCACTGACAAAAAACGCATTTCCTTTTACGCCGGGTTTTAAGAGTGGATCGTTACAGGTGGCTGGAAGGTTCCTGTTGACTAGATTGGGAGTTATCTTTTTAGATCTTACCTCACGTACCTCATCAAAAGGATAGTAGGCTACTAAACTTTCTTTGACCTTTTGATGAAGGGATTTTGGTGATAAACCGGTATTTGATATCCAACTTTTAAAGGCTTCCTCGGAACGGTTTTTTAGATTAGAAAGCTGTTTTTCATAGCCTTCTATCTCTTGATTCAGAAACCGAATTAGGTCTTCTTGATCGTCTTTCGTAAGGAGTAAAGCGGGTCCTGGGGTTTGATCCGGGCCATAAACCGGGCTACCCGTTTCAAACGTGCTATTAAAGAAGGCAAATAATCGAAAATAGTCTTCCTGACTGATCG
>JBAYRB010000221.1:0-5292 GCA_041676905.1 Spirosomataceae bacterium | reverse complement strand
CTCGCCTACTATACGGAAGGTTTTGATAATGGAATCATTCGTATTCCCCGAATTTTTTGGAGTGGAGAAGTCAGCTTTGAGTTTACCTATGCCAAAGCGTTGGATATACAATTGGGTTTAGCGGGGTATTATACGTCAAAATATTACGCCGATGCCTATATGCCCTTGACACAACAGTTCTATGTCCAAAATCAATTGCCGGTGGGAAACTATCCGGTGTTTGATGTCTTTGCCAATTTTAGAATAAAGAGAACGCTACTATTGTTAAAATACGCTCATTTAAATCATCGATTACTATCCAACGGTGAAGGTTATTTTATCACACCGGGTTATTTAGGACTTAAACCAGCAGTTTCATTCGGTGTGAGATGGCCTTTATTCGACTAAATTATCCAAGGTATGTCACTTACTACGTTAGGGTTGAAATTACCCACCGATCCACGCTGGGTCGATATAGCGCGTATGCGAATTCAGGACATTCTAGACGATCATGCCTGGTGTGAACAAAAAGCCGCTAGCTCCTGCATATCCCTGATCGTACAGTACCCTAAAAAGAAAAAATTGGTAGAAGTTCTTACCCCCATCGTCGCCGAAGAATGGGGGCATTTTCAACGCGTCTTAAAAGAGTTGAAAAATAGAGGATTCGAACTTGGAAATCAACGTCGTGACCTTTACGTAGCCGGAATACGTAGTATATTGGTCCAGAAAGGTGCTGAAGACGATGTTTTTTTGGATAAATTGCTTTTTTGTGCTTTGATTGAAGCGCGTAGTTGTGAAAGATTTAAAATCCTCTCTGAAAAAATTGAGGATCAAGGTCTCCAAAAATTCTATCGGGAGCTGATGATCTCTGAAGCGGGGCACTATCGCACCTTCCTAGATTTGGCGGAAGCATATCTTCCTCAGGAAAAAGTAAAGAGAAGGTGGCAGGAAATCTTAGTAGCTGAAGCAGAAGTTATCAAAAATTTGGAAGTAAGAGGGGATCGTATGCATTAATTTTTTAATGAATAATGGCTTCTTTTTTAAACCAGGTGGCGAATTACCTGTTGAAAAATCACCAGGGGAATTTTTCAGAAATACAGGTGATAGTTCCCACCCGAAGAGCTGTTTTCTTCCTAAAAAGGGAAATAGGCACTTTATTGGAACACCCTATCGTCAGTCCGGAAATTAAGGCCATTGACGATTTTGTAGAAGAAGCTGCAGGTTACGTTACGACCGACCCGGTCAACTTGATTTTTTACCTATACGATGCCTTCCGGGAGATCGATGAAAAGGTCGATTTCAATCGATTTATGGGGTGGGGGAGTGTCCTTCTCTCCGATTTTGATCGTATCGATAAAGCACTCGTAAAAGCAAATTACCTTTTCGATTATTTGACCGAAGCTAAGGCACTCGAAAGGTGGGGGCTAGCGGTAAATTTAAATTCTGCGAAGGGAAACACTGAGCAGTTCTTCTCGTTGTTTGAGAATATTCGAAAAGTTTATGAAAGATTCCGCACCAAATTACAACAGAAAAATGTAGCCTATCCGGGAATGGCCTATCGGTATCTGTCTGAACACGATACTTGGACGGAACGATTTGCAGATAAGGTTTTTTACTTTGTGGGGTTTAATGCTTTCACCAATTCCGAAATGCAAATCGTTAAAAAACTGCGGGCATTGTCGGATAGAAGTCGGGTTTTTTGGGACTCCGACGCCTATTACATGGAAGCAAATACCGTTGTAGAAGCGGGGCGGCAAATGCGCAGGTTAAAGGCCCATCGTACGTTTGGAAACGAGTGGGAATGGATGGGCAACCACTTATTGGAAGATCCCAAAGAAATAAACGTATATGGGGTGCCCAATGCTACGCTTCAGACCAGGGTTGCCGGTCAGCTTTACCAACAAATTCTCGAAAAAGTTGACCAACCCGGGATGACAGCCATCGTTTTGGCGGATGAAAATCTTTTAACGCCCCTATTATATGCATTGGATGAATCCGTACCCGAGGTGAATGTGACCATGGGTTTGCCCCTCAGGAATTCGCTATTGTTCACCCTTGTCGATGCGATTTTCGAACTGCAAGAACATTTGGATTCCGTCCGAGGTAAAGGGAAGCGTTACAATTTTCGCTATGTAGTAAAATTGTTAAGTCATCCATTTCTCCGCCAATATGGGGAAATCAAATCCAGTTCGTTCGGAAAGGATTTTGTTGAAGAGTTGATTGTCAGAACTCATCAGGAAAACAGGGTATATTTTACCGAAGAGGAACTGAGAGAAGAGAGTGGTGGGGATCCTCTGATTCAAAAGCTTTTTCAGCCTTGGACTAAAGGGGATTCCATTGCAATAATCGATTCGCTATACGATATCATAGATCTTCTCAGTGATGTTTATAAAGATTCAAAAAATAGTGTGGAGTTAGAATATCTTTATTTGTTCTATACCCTGTTAGGTAAATTCAAGCAGTCCTTGGTTAATGGGCAAAAGGATTTGAGTTTAGCTACCCTTCGCCAACTGTTTTTTGAAATGATTAAGCAAAACAGGATTCCATTCTCCGGGGAACCTGTCAGTGATTTGCAGATTATAGGGCTGCTGGAAACGAGGGCGCTGGATTTTGACCGAATCATTGTTCTATCCATGAACGAAGGCGTGCTACCGGCTCGAAAATCACAAAATTCCCTTATCCCGCTGGATATCGCAAGGGAGGTAGGTTTACCGACATACGAACATCAGGAGGCTTTGTCGGCCTATTATTTTTATCGTTTACTCCAGCGATCCAAGGAAATCCACCTGTTATATGTCAACACGACGGATGCGCTCGGTGGAGGGGAAAAAAGTCGTTTTTTATACCAATTGGAATATGAATGGCCGCGTTATAACGATAACGTTCGTATCGTCCATCACACAGTAGAATGGGAGGGAACGGATTCTTCCTCAGCTCCGATTCAATTGACAAAAGATGACAATGTAATTAATTCCTTATTGGAATATCTAAACAGAGGTATTTATCCGACACATATCCATACTCTCCTGAACAGCCCATTCGACTTCTACGTCCGTCATGTGTTAAACCTACAAGAGGAGAGGGAAACGGAAGAAATACTAGGAATGGACAAACTCGGTTCGTGGCTACATCAGGTTTTTGAAGAACTGGATCGTCGATATTTTCTAAAGGGGATAGAACCCACGAACGCACAGATCGAAACCCTATTGGATGGATCATTCCGAAATTTGGGTGGATATGAAATAGACACGGGTTTAAACAGCATCTATTTCAAAGTGGGAGCACAACAGTTTATGACGTTTATGAAAGAACAGCATCTTCGGGAAGGGCATCGTTGGCCGGTAGCAACCGAACAAAATTTATCTACCATTCTCGAAATACCTGTACAGGGGAGGACTGTTAAAGTTCGATTAGGCGGTAAAATAGACCGGGTAGAGATGGGCGAAGATGGTACCCTATACGTAATGGATTATAAAACGGGGAGTATCGATATCAAAAGTGCATCGGCCATTTCCAAGGATGTAGAAAAATACCTTACCACAGACAAGGACTATAAAATGAATTATGTTCGACAACTGTGGCTATACCAATACTTAGTGTACCGACAAATGGAGCAAGAAGGGGGTTGGCGTTTGGGAAATAGAGTTTTTACCCTAGGAAGCCATCGAGTGAAGTCGGGCTTTTATTCGCTCAAATCGCCGGGAAGAGTTGTCGAAAACCCATTGATACTCACTGATTCGGAAGACCCCCGCGAATACATGCGTGAAACAGAACGCCTGCTGGGCTTAATCGTATCGAAAATGTTCACCGAAGGGGCATATTTCGTTCGGAATTAATCTGTCACTTTGAAAGTTACAAGCTTCTCAATACCAGCTAGTTCTGATCTTCCTTTAAGAGATACAGGTTTCGAATGTCGTTAATTAAGAATTTCTTTTGCATCGTAAAGCTATCAGGGTGTAGTTGCTCAAATAATTCAGCCCATTCTTGATAGCGTTCAGGTTGCATTTTTTGGAATAAGGCTCCATCAATTTTTTTACTGATCAGATATTCTTCAAAAGTCATCGTAAATAAGGATTGGTATTAATCAAGGGAAATGGGTAATTCCCGAACTTTGGTATTGAACGTCGAAAATCGCCTAAGGGAGGTCAGGTAGTTGTTGACCTTTTCCTTGTATTCAAGCAGATAGTCCTCGTGTAATTTATCCTGTATCATGTGGATGACCTTACCTACTGTTTTGGCGATATTATTATCGTAGACATAGTATCCGGTTCCAAGATAATGTTCCGCCTTTTCAAAATGAAAATCCAGCACGTGCAGGTATAACTCCACCTCCAAATGAGGTTGTTTAACTGTCTTTTTAAATTGTGTAATCAGTTTAAGTGAAGTTCTCAGTAAGCGCATTCGCCTCATGGCTTCACTTCTCCCTGGAAACACTTTGGACTGTAGGCTTCTTAGTTCTTCTTTATAAATCTCGAGCAGATCCTCCGCCCCAAAATCGGGGTTCATATAGGTTATGTAAAGGAATTCGAAAAACAGGCGATCTCTTCCCGCCCACTTCAATATGATTTTATCCTTTACTTCAGGGGGTAAATGCTGAATTTGTCGTTTTTGATCGGCAGTTAATTTGGGCATACAGGAAAAAGAATTTACTCCTGCAAAGTTAGTTATACCTTTCTACTCGAAGACTGGAAAGTCCGGCTTTGTATTTAATAGTTATCTTTTTTCCGGACGTATCGTAATCGGGGGATCGATATACGCCTTTATCTACACGGTTAAAACCCGGGAATTCGGTAGAGTTAAGTGCTCCACTGGATCTGATTTCAACGGAAGCATTTTGGGGAACCTTAATTTCAACCGAAGCTACCCCAGCGCTAATGTCCACTTGTGTATGTTCTGACTTATCGCCCAGGGTGAGCATGACGTCAGCAGCTCCCGTACTCATTTCCAGTTTTTGAACATTCGTATTCCTAAAATCGAATCTACCTTCCCCAGCGCCGAATTTTAAATTAATGTCCCACGCGATTTGATCATTCAACTGAATATGGACCGTATTATCACTATCTATGCGATCGACATCGATTTCTCCATTTTCCATATTGAAGTCGATAACAGCCGATTTGTCGGTCTGACTTTCTTGGTACTTGGAAATATAATTGACGAATGTCGATGATATATCCGCTTCGAACAGGCGTTCGGACCCACCTTCGATATTAAACACACCTGCTCCACCCGTAAAATTCAGTCGAGAAGTTTGCAAATTATCTGGCAAATCATAGCCATAGTTTTTCTTTATCTCCTGTTCGTTTGGGGCTT
>JBAYRB010000220.1:0-5299 GCA_041676905.1 Spirosomataceae bacterium | reverse complement strand
GGATAAAATGCCTGACTATAGATAACAATTCGCATTTACTAACTAAGAAATCTTCATCTACCAATCCCTTCCCGAATAAAGGAACTTTTATAGACGAGCGTATAACATATCCATTTGGAGAATTCTTTGTCCACTCCCTTCCAGTGCTCCAACGGGACCCATTAACCTAAAACCGAGGGAAGTGACATAAGCATGCATCTCCGAAAAAAGGGGTTCTCCCTCATACATGGGCACAAACGAGGCTTCGAAAAGCAGGTAATCCACTTGGTCAATAAACTGCTGCGCTCCATTCAACACTTCTTTTTCAAACCCTTGCACATCCAGCTTTAAAAGGGTCGGATTTTGCTTTTCGAGGTGAAAGGATTTAGCGACTTCATCCAAACGCTTAATCGGAACCGTTATGGTATGGGTATGAGCAGTTTCAGGTAATTCTTTTACCTGAATGTCGGAAATACGTAATGCAGAACTGGCGTGTGAATGTTCATTCTGATAAAAATCGATATTCCCTGTATCACTTCCTAAGCCGAAATTGAAGACCTCTATCTGACTCATGTGTGCTGTAAAGGCTTTCAGTTTTTGGAATGTATCAGGTACAGGCTCAAAGGAATAAATTTTTGCACGGGGGTAAAAGCGAGAAACCGCTACCGCAAACTGACCCTGGTTGGCACCCACATCGACCACCGTACCCAATTCGGGAATCAATGAATGGATGCGATTCAAGATCTGAAACGATGCTAAAGATCGTGTTGGCTTTTTTAAATAATTAAATCCACCCTTGCGATGGAATAAAATTTCGAGCACATCGAATAAGCGACTGATTTTTTCCTTCATCGCGTTTATACGTTAAGTAACAGGCAGTTGTGATTAAAAGGATAAGATTTCGTAATAACAAAATATATAGACATCGTCTCATTGGCTACTTGCATGCATCATAATAGATACCTGTTTTTTCGCGATCTCTTCTACGATCTTCAAATAAGTATCGGCTCTTTTTTGTGCGGTTAAAAAGGTTTTAACCTGTCTCAATCCATTTTGAATCAAACGGTTTTGTAAATCGGGACGTTCTTTCACCTTTAATATTTTGGTAGCTATGTCTATTGGGTCATATGGGTCGAAATATACGGCACTATCCCCGCAAATATTCCTTGCGAAGTCCAAATCGGACGTCAAGATAGGTTTTTTTGTAATCATTGCTTCGGGGTAACAGGCGCTAAATGATTCTAAAAGGGTGGGCAAAATCATCGCATCACAATGGTGATAGAGGTCAGGACAATTTTTCGGTGACACTTTACCCACATTAATAATATTTGGATCTCCCCCCGGATAAAGTTTTTCATACTCCTCACTTGGCAAGGTTACGATGAAAAAAATGTCGTGAATCCCTCTTTTGCGAAAATATTCAACGATGGGTTTATATACTTTTAAATTTTTATGCGGATAATTGGTCGCAATGGTTAACAGTTTAAACCCGTCCTTGGGTAAGTTCGACAGATCCGACTCAGGTTGAGGCTGATCAAAAAAATGGTTATACGTATTACTTACGACAAATATCTTGGACAAAGGAAACTGCATGAATTTACTTAACCTTTGCTTAACCACTTCCGTTTCAACGATATAATAGTCAGCTTCGTTACGGAAATAATAAGATTTCAGAGCGTTTTGAAAGGTTAGTTTAATTTTCTTAAAAAGCGGTAGGTTTCGGATAAACTTCGAATCAGGATTAACCGCCCATCCGTAGGCAAAACCTACCACATGCGTCACTTTTGGCAACCAGTAGGCCGGACCGAAAATGGAGAAGGCAATTTGAGATTGACTCCTTTCCAGGATCTCATTCAATGAATTAATATAGCTTGTATAACCTTTTTGAAAAGGATGTCTAAAATCTAATGTGTGTATCTCATAATTCTCACCGAATGCGATCTCCTCTATTTCTTTTTTAACGATATTGTTGACAATCAGCACAAAGTCGAAGTCTTTATTTTGAGCTATTTCATTTAAAAATGAAATCGTTATCTGTAATACCCCTCCTAGTTTTATGTTTGAAGCATTAATTAAAACCTTCATTATTTATTTCTATAACTTCTTGATTTATTCACGAATCTCCTACAGACCTCTCCTTTAAATCGTAAAATAACAAAAGCTATCTTCTAATAACTCCTTTTTCTCTTCCCTTTCTTTCGGGGATTTTTTTAAAATGAGTCTCACCTTAGGCGCATTTTATTTTTATCAAGTAATTTAGAATTACGTCTCCTTCAACGAGGTCCTATCAACAAAAGGCGAAAATGATATCGAAATAGTCCTAAGTTCTCGAAATTTTTACCCTAGTTCCCCTAGAAACCTTGGCCACTAAAACTGTTACTTTTTTTCTTAACCGAAGATGGTTTTAATAAGGAAAAAATTACTGGATTAGGTTTTACAGATCCCCATAGTTCAGCAAAATCAGAGGTATGAAATTACGAAAACAAGCTGGTCAGTAGGTTCCGTAAAATCCCGATCGGCTAAAATTTCCAGCGTACAATTCTCTAAAGAAGTAGTAAAGTGAGGTAAATTCTCATGTATCGGAATACTCTTTTTGCTTTTTGACATGGTAGGGATGCGCACATAGGCTAACGGCGTTTTCTGCTTATTATCCAATCTCAACGTAAACGAGCATGCCTTGGCATTTCCCCCACCTGTCTGATTTAAAACGTAAAAGTCCTGGATAATAACTCCTATGGGAAAAACAAGCTTTTTTATAAATCCAGGCATGGTAACCCCATTTGGGTCCGGCTTTACCAGAATCAATTTTTCCTCTATGCCTTCTCCCACTGATTTCCTTGAGGCTCCCAAATCACAATCCCAAATGTGGTATACAAAGGTTGAGTAGGATGGTCCATAAGGGCGAACATTCTGGAATTTACAAATCGGCACTCCCCCCTTATTTACAGGTATCTCGTATTTTATTACCTGATCGGGTCTATCTTTTTGTAGCCATTTTCCATTTTCGAATAGGATATTATTTAAGGGTTGCTTCCATACTTCCGACCCTCCGGTGATCCGGACATCGCCTGCAAGTTGAAAGTTTCTAAACGTATAGGCAGGACAAATGCTATTTACTAAGTGTAAATGGATCATTCGTTCATAATTAACTTGAAAGGTCTGGGAAGAGATATCTACATTTTCAAAAGTGACAGTTCCTTGCGGCCATTCGGAATATAAGAGACCGCAATTTTTACTTTTCATTTCTACCCGAAGCCCATTCACTGAGGTCACACAAACCCCATGAGCATGGCTCTCACCTTTGAGATTGATAAGATACGTCTTCTGGTTCATCGTACGCCCCCAATCAGATACGTCCAAATTTTTGATATAAAAATGTCCGCCCCGGTATGCATCAATAAAAGGGGCATCGGTAGACCACCATTGACAATCATTAAAGCGATAGTTCACAAACTGGTCGGAGGTTTCATTTTCACCGATAAATAAAAACGAATCTTTAAAGCCCGACATATCGCATGAATTGAATGTAAACTCACTGTTGTTGTCTTTTCCGGTCAAAATGAACCCTTTATTCCAATTCGCAAAGCCCACATTTTCAAAGAGATAGTTTTGAGCAGCAAAACTAGAATTGGAAGAAAAGAAATTCGCCCCTGGAGTATCATTGGTAAAGAGGATATCACTAATCCGCAACCACATGATAAGACTGTTTTGAATGAAGTTTTCCTTCGGTTTTCCTCGGAAAATGATTTCAGTCGCACCATTCCCGCCCCCCTTTATCGTAAATCCTTTCCTTATGATACGTTGATTTTCCAATCCGATTCCCAAAAAATCAGAAGAATTCAGCACATATGCCCCAGGTGGAATAAACAGGTATACATTTCCCCTAGGGGTTGTATTTGCTTTGGTACGGATGCGGCGATTTAAAGTCGAGAACATCGCTCTAAAAGCCTGCGTATCATCGGTTTGACCATCTCCTAAAGCACCAAACATCTGGGGTGTTACGTGCTCATAGATTCGAAAATACCTTCTCCCTTGAGCATCCTTGAATACCAAACCTCCATCGGAAGGAGTGCTCTTATCTTGTGGCACCCAACGAAAAAATCCTTGCCGCGGAAAATCAGTGATATAAACCAAGTTCATTGGAGGGCCGGAATACTTCTCCAAAGCCGCTACTTCCATTTCTTGCATCGTATAATATTTTAAATCCCCTACAAATGGTTGACGTAAGCTCTATCTGTAAACCTCCGATCAAGGCATTTCGAGTCTAAACTATTCTCTAATTCCACCCCGATATCGGATCTATCCATTAATTAATTTCCGTTCGATTTTTACGTAAACAAAAATCCAACACTTTATTGAAATAGTGTATTACATTTTTAACTTCGTACCAATTCCCACCATTACGAATGTAATTTAACTAAACATCACACATTCAATTCATTTCTAGTTCTGCAATTGACCAGGATACCGTTTAATGAAGACTAATACTGTGAAAGTTATTCAACTAATTCAGATTGTTTTTATTGTTTTATTCGCCACCGGCCAAGTTCGTACACAAGACATTGACAATGAACAAGTAAAACGAAATCTGGGATACGAGCTCAAACTAAATGCACTGTATTCTACAGCACAAACACCCTTTTGGATTCGCTCGAATCGATATGGTACCATACCTCGCGACTCTCCTTCTATACTGCCCGAAATAATTCTAAAATCGGATTATCGTCCGGGAACCGATTGGGATTGGGGATTTAAGATTGACGTAATGGGGGTAGTTGGAAATCAAACTGAACTTATCATACCCGAAGCGCATCTAAAAGCTCGATGGAAAAAATTAGAAATTTTTGCAGGCCGGAAAAAACAGATTCTCGGCTTAGTTGGCGATAGCCTAAATACTAGCGGATCCTACATTCAGTCGGGCAACGCTCTACCTATTCCGATGATTCAGATCGGACTTCTTGACTTTGTACCCTTATTCAACGATTTCTTTGCCTTTAAAGGCAACTATGCTCACGGTTGGTTCGACGGTAACAAAATAACTAAAGACCATTTCCTGCATCAGAAATCACTTTACCTACGTTTAGGCCGAGCCAATTGGCCCCTACGACTGTATGCCGGCATAAACCATCAGGTACAATGGGGTGGAACGATCGTACGATCCAATCAATGGACAGCACCCGGACAAACTAAATACCCGCAAAGCTTAAAAGACTATTGGTGGGTTGTTACCTCCAAACGAATTCCAACTTTCGGCTTGGTTGACACCGATCAATACGACGCCATAGACCGGGGGAATCGGATTGGTAATCATTTGGGTACT